>JAGWNV010000340.1 GCA_028872975.1 Acidobacteriota bacterium | reverse complement strand
CGCCGGCGAGGCGCGCCGCGTCGGCCTCGAGGGTCGACACGACGTCCACGTCGGCGGCCGCCTCGAGGTCCCGACCGAGGGACCGCCGGCGCTCGGCCAGCACGCCCCCGAGCCCCCGGGCCCGCTCGGCCAGCCCCTGGACCCGCGCCAGGGACACCACGAGCTCCTCGCCGCGGCGGGCCGAGAGCTCGGCGGTGGCCTGGTCGGCGGACCGGTCGAGCTCCACCATCTCGCCCCGCAGCCGGGCCTCGTCGCCGCGCAGCCGGGCCGACTCGGCGGTGCCGCTGCGCCGTCGCTCCTCCAAGGTGGCCAGCTCCCTGCCCACGAGGTGCAGCCGCAGGGCCCGGAGCTCCTCGGCCAGCACGGCGTGCGACCGGGCGGCGGCGGCCTGGCGCTCGAGGGGGCGCATCTGGCGACGGACCTCTCGGAGGAGGTCCCCGAGGCGCTCGAGGTTCTCCTCGGCGCCGGCCAGCCGTCGCTCGGCGCGCTCGCGGCGGCGCCGGTGCTTGAGCACCCCGGCCGCCTCCTCGATGATCGCCCGCCTGTCCTCGGGCCGGGCGTTCAGGACGTTGTCGAGCTGGCCCTGGCCGACGATGACGTGCTGCTGGCGGCCCACCCCGGAGTCCGAGAGCAGCTCCTGGACGTCGAGGAGCCGGCAGGGCTGGCCGTTGATGGCGTACTCGCTGTCGCCGGAGCGGAACAGAGTCCTCGTGATGGTGATCTCAGCCAGCCCGCCGGGAAGCTGTCCGGCCCGGTTGTCGATGGTGAGCGACACCTCGGCGCGGCCCAAGGCGGGACGGTCGGCGGAACCGGCGAAGATGACGTCCTCCATCTTCTGCGACCGGACCGTCCGGGGCCCCTGGGCGCCGAGCACCCATGCGACGGCGTCGACCACGTTGGACTTGCCGCTGCCGTTGGGGCCGACGACCACGGTGATCCCGGGCTCGAGCTGCAAGGTGGCGGGGTCGGCGAAGGACTTGAAGCCCTTCAAGGTGAGCGACTTCAGGAACACTGGGAGGTCACCCTAGTGGTCGCTCCTCCGGCTCCGGGGGGACCGGTCGGCTAGATCTGGCAGTGCTCGCAGAGGAAGGCCGAGCGTCCGTTCACCTTGACCTTCACCACCGCGTTCCGGCACCGCCGGCAGGGCTGGCCCTCCCGGTCGTAGACCTGGTGCTGGCCCTGGTAGTCGCCTGTCGCGCCGTAGAGGTCGCGGTACTGCTCGTCGGCGAGCGACGAGCCGCGCATCTTCACCGCCTCGGTCAAGGTCTCGACCATCGACCGGTACAGCCGGCGCACCTCCTGGGCGCTGAGCGAGTCCGACGGGCGGTCGTAGCGGAGGCCGGCGGCGAAGAGGATCTCGTCGGAGTAGATGTTGCCGATGCCGGCCACGAACTTCTGGTCCATGAGGAGGGCCTTGAGCAGGCTGTGGCGGTCGGCCAGCATCATCCCGAACCGGGCCCAGCTCATCACGTCCTCGAGGGGGTCGAAGCCGAGGTGCTCGAGCTCGGGGACCTCCTTCGTGAGCTCGTCGGCCGAGGTGACGAAGAGCTCGCCGAAGGTGCGGGGGTCGACGAAGCGCAGCTGGCCCCCCTGGGTGAAGGTCACCACCACGTGGGTGTGCTTCTCCATGACCTCCTTGGCGCTCCTGGCCCGGAGCAGCTGCCCGCTCATCCCCAGGTGGACCACGAGCACGTCTCCGCCTTCGAGGTCGACGAGGAGGTACTTGCCGGCCCGACGGACGGCGGCCACCTTCTTGCCCTCGAGGCGCCCACGGAACTCGGTGGAGGTCTTGTGGCGGCGCACCGACCGCTTGCCCTTCACCTCGACCGTCTTGATCCGCTTGCCGATGACCTCCTTCTCGAGGTCCCGACGG
>JAGWNV010000067.1 GCA_028872975.1 Acidobacteriota bacterium | reverse complement strand
CGCTCACGCGCGGCACCGCCTCGGGCTCGTGCAGCCGCAGGGCGGCGTCGGGGTCGCCGTGGTAGAGCAGGTCGTCGGCGAGATCGGAGAAGAGCTCGTCGATCTCGTCGACGGTGGAGCGCTGGCTGCCGTCCCAGCGGCGGTACTCCCAGCGGTGCGTCATCCCCGTCCCCGGTAGGTGGCCTTGCCGCCGGCCGCCTCCTTGTTGAGCCGCTTGGTGAGGTGCAGGCCCTCGAGGACGAACTCCGCCGCCGAGGCCATGGCCCCGGGCGACTCCCCCCCGGCCAGGGCGAGCACCGGGGTCTCGAGGGCGGGGAGGCTGGTGAGCATCTCGGCGTAGGCGGAGGCGGGCAGGTCGTCGCCGGCGTGGACCACGCGGGCCTCGTCGAAGGCGGTCACCACCGGCCCGAGCTGCTCGGTGGGCACCCGGCGGCGGAAGACGCTCAGCACGGCGGCGGAGACGAGCCCCTGGAGGATGCGCTCCTCGCGCCCCTCCTCGAGGGCCTCGATCTCGATCTTGCCCTGGGTGGAGGTGACGATGGCGGCGAGGTCGCTCACGCGCGGCACCGCCTCGGGCTCGTGCAGCCGCAGGGCGCGGCGCAGGGCGTTGGCGGCCAGGGTCTCGTAGTTGGAGATGCTGAGGCGCACCGACACCCCCGAGCGCTGGTTGACGTGCGGGCTCTGACGGGCCAGTTGGGAGACCTCGGCCACCACCTCGGCCATGAACCCGGGGACCTCGAGGCGGGGGCCGCCGACGACGGCGGCCGGGGCGCGGGCCTCCTGGTGGACGATGGCGAGCTCGGTCTCGGTGTCGGGCGGGTAGTGGGTGCGGATCTGGGCACCGAACCGGTCCTTCAAGGGCGTGATGATCCGGCCCCGGTTGGTGTAGTCCTCGGGGTTGGCCGTGGCCACCAGCAGGACGTCGAGGGGGAGCCGGACGGTGAAGCCCCGGATCTGGACGTCACGCTCCTCGAGGACGTTCAGGAGCCCCACCTGGATCCGCTCGGCGAGGTCGGGCAGCTCGTTCACGGCGAAGATGCCGCGGTTGGCCCGGGGCACGAGGCCGTAGTGAAGGGTCAGCTCGTCGGAGAGGTACCGGCCCTCGGCCACCTTGATGGGGTCGACCTCGCCGATGAGATCGGCGATGGAGGTGTCGGGCGTGGCCAGCTTCTCGGCGAAGCGGACGCTGCGGTGCACCCACTGGACCGGGGTGGCGTCGCCTTCGGCGGCCACGAGGTCCCGGGCGTAGCGCGACACCGGGTTGGCGGGGTCGTCGCGGATCTCCGATCCGGCGACGGTGGGCACCCACTCGTCGAGCAGCTCGACGAGGGAGCGGACGATGCGGGTCTTGGCCTGGCCCCGTTCGCCCAGGAGGATGACGTCGTGGCCGGCCAGGAGGGCGTTCTCCAGCTGGGGCAGCACCGTGTCCTCGAAGCCCAGCACCCCGGCCACCACGGGCCGGCCCTCGGAGATGCGAGCCACGGCGTTGCGGCGGATCTCCTCGTGGACCGGGACCGGCTCCCAGCCGGAGGCAAGGAGCTCCCCCAGGGTGGCGGCAGCACCGGCGGGGGGCTCGGGAGGGAAGAAGGTGCTCATGGGGCGAGCCTACGCCGGGGGTCCCCGAGCCGTGCCGGCGACGGGCCCGCCGGCGGGGCCCCGCGGAGGTTCGCCCGTGGGCCGTCGTAGTGGAATGATGAGGGCCGTCGGTGCCCTGCCGACGACGCGCCCGGGCTGGGGGAAGCACGGCGCCGAGGTGGGGCCTGGTGCACGTGGAGGGGTGGGCCACGCCGCGCCGAGGAACAGGAGGAGCGAGGGCGTGAGCACACTGGAGGACGTGGAGCCGGTCTCCGTCAACCTCGGAGGCGTGCGAGGTGGCCCCGACGTCAGGACGCTGCGGCGGGACGCCTGGTGGCGGTTCCCGGCGGCGACCACGGTCTTCCTCACCGTGATCGTCACCTACCTGGCCTGGGCCATCTTCCAGAACGCCTACTACTTCGTGGGCGCCTCGGCCCACCGGGACCTCATCTCGCCGTTCTACTCACCGTGCATCACGGGCAGCTGCGTACCGGGGGCGCACGGGACCTTCCTCGTCCTCCACTGGTGGACGATCACGCCGGCCATCTTCGCGGCGGCCATTCCCGGGGGCTTCCGGTTCACCTGCTACTACTACCGCAAGGCCTACTACCGGAGCTTCTGGCAGGCCCCCCCGGCGTGCGCCGTGGCCGACGGCCACTCCCGCTACACCGGCGAGAGCCGCTTCCCCCTCGTCTTCCAGAACGCCCACCGCTACTTCTGGTTCCTCGCCCTCGTCTTCAACGTCATCTTGACCATCGACGCCGTGATGGCCTTCCGGATGCCGGGACAGGGCGGGATCGGGGTGAGCATCGGCACCCTGGTGCTGGTGGTCAACGCCGCGCTCCTGTGGGCCTACTCGCTGTCGTGCCACTTCTGCCGGCACGCCTGTGGCGGCCACGTCAACCAGTTCTCGAAGGCCCCCGTCCGCTACCGGCTGTGGAAGTTCCTCACCCCCCTCAACCACCGGCACATGGAGATCGCCTGGCTGAGCCTCTTCTGGGTGACCTTCGCCGACCTCTACATCCGGCTGGTGGCGAGCGGCTGGATCAGCGACCCCAAGCTCTTCTGAGCGGCGAGCCGGGAGAGACCCTCATGCCCGAGTACGAGAGCCACGAGTACGACGTCATCGTGATCGGCGCCGGCGGCGCCGGTCTGCGGGCCGCCATCGAGGCCAAGGAGCGGGGCCTGCGGACGGCCCTCGTCTGCAAGTCGCTCCTCGGCAAGGCCCACACCGTCATGGCCGAGGGCGGGGCGGCGGCAGCCATGGGCAACGTCTGGCCCGAGGACAACTGGCAGGTCCACTTCCGCGACACCATGCGGGGCGGGAAGCTGCTCAACAACTGGCGGATGGCCCAGCTCCACGCCCAGGAGGCGCCCGACCGCATCTACGAGCTCGAGCGGTGGGGAGCCCTCTTCGATCGGACCGCCGACGGCCGGATCCTCCAGCGGGACTTCGGCGGGCACCGCTACGCCCGCCTGGCCCACGTGGGCGACCGGACCGGACTCGAGATGATCCGGACCCTCCAGCAGCGCGCCGTGGCCCTCGACGTCGACGTCTACATGGAGTGCAAGGTCCTCCGACTCCTGAAAGACGCCGAAGGACGGGTGAGCGGGGCCATCGCCTACTGGCGGGCGTCGGGGGACTACGTCGAGTTCCGGGCCAAGGCCGTCGTCGTCGCCACCGGCAGCGTGGGGAAGTCCTGGCTGTACACGTCGAACTCCTGGGAGTCGACCGGCGACGGCCACGCCATGGCCCTGTGGGCCGGCGCCGACGTCATCGACATGGAGTGCATCCAGTTCCACCCCACCGGAATGGTCTGGCCGCTGTCGGTGCGGGGCATCCTCGTGACCGAAGGGGTCCGCGGGGACGGAGGTGTGCTGCGCAACAGCGAGGGCGCCCGGTTCATGTTCGACTACATCCCGGCCATGTTCGCCGCCGAGACGGCCGACAGCGAGGCCGAGGCGGACCGCTGGTACGAGGACCACCTGCACAACCGCCGGCCCCCCGAGCTGCTCCCCCGTGACGAGGTGGCCCGGTCCATCAACTCCGAGGTGAAGGCCGGACGGGGCGGTCCGCACGGGGGCGTCTTCCTCGACATCGCCTCCCGGCGCAGCGCCGAGTACATCCGCCGGCGGCTGCCCTCGATGTACCACCAGTTCAAGGAGCTGGCCGGGGTGGACATCACCGCCGAGCCCATGGAGGTGGGCCCCACCTGCCACTACATCATGGGCGGGATCCGGGTCGACGCCGACACCGAGGCCACCACCGTCCCCGGCCTCTTCGCCGCCGGCGAGGTGGCGGCCGGCCTCCACGGCGCCAACCGCCTCGGGGGCAACTCCCTGTCCGACCTCCTCGTCTTCGGCCGCCGGGCCGGCATGGCGGCCGCCGACTTCGCCGAGGGCAGGAGCGGGGCACCCTCCCCCGAGGCCGGCGACGTCGAGCGGGCCCTGTCCGACGCCGAGGCCCCCTTCGGCCGGGAGGGCGGGGAGAGCCCCTACGACCTGCACCAGTCCCTCCAGCGCACGATGCAGGCCCTCGTCGGGATCATCCGGACCGAGTCCGAGCTCGTCGAGGCCCTCGAGGAGCTCGATGAGCTCGACGACCGGGCCACCCGGGTGTCGGTCACGGGGGGCCGCGTCTACAACCCGGGCTGGAACCTGGCCACCGACCTGCCCTCGATGCTCACCGTGTCCCGCCTCGTGGCCAAGGGAGCCCTCGAGCGCCGCGAGAGCCGGGGGGGCCACACGAGAGACGACTATCCCAAGGCCGACCCCGAGCTCGGAAAGGTCAACTTCGTCCAGCGCCTGGGATCCGGGGGCGAGTTCACGATCGCACCCGAGCCCCTGCCCGAGATGCCCCCCGAGCTCCAGCGCCTGCTGGAGGAGGAGCACAGCTGATGTCCGAGCTCACCATGCGGGTCTGGCGGGGCGATCCCGAGGGCGGCGCCTTCACCGACTACCCCATGCCGGCCGTCGAGGGCGAGGTCGTCCTCGACGTCATCCACCGCATCCAGGCCGGGCCCGCCCCCGACCTGGCCTGCCGCTGGAACTGCAAGGCGGGCAAGTGCGGGTCGTGCTCGGCGGAGATCAACGGCGTGCCCCGGCTCATGTGCATGACCCGGATGGACGAGCTGCCCACCGAGGAGCCGGTGGTGGTGGCGCCCATGCGGACCTTCCCCGTCATCCGTGACCTCGTCACCGACGTCTCGTTCAACTACGAGGTGGCCCGGCGCATCCCGCCGTTCACCCCGGGGCCGCCGCCGCCGGGCGGCTACAGGATGAAGCAGCAGGATGTGGAGCGGGGCCAGGAATTCCGCAAGTGCATCGAGTGCTTCATGTGCCAGGACGTCTGCCACGTCATCCGTGACCACGAGGAGAACAAGACGGCCTTCGCCGGGCCCCGGTTCTTCATCCGGCTCATGGAGCTCGACTCCCACCCCCTCGACGAGGAGGACCGCCGGGAGTTCACCCGCCACGACGCCGGGCTCGGCTACTGCAACATCACCAAGTGCTGCACCGAGGTCTGCCCCGAGCACATCCGCATCACCGACAACGGGATCATCCCCATGAAGGAGCGGGTGATCGACACCGCCTACGACCCGGTGGTGTGGCTCGGCCGCAAGATCGTCCGCCGGGGCGCCCGGCGCCCCGCCTCCACGGCCGGGACCGCCGGCGAGCAGCCCGCCGCCGAGGAGTCCGCCACCGCCTGAGCCGGGCCGACACCCAGGCCAGGGCCCCGGCCGGGTGGCCCGGTCCCACGCCGGCGGCCAGGGGTACAGTCGGAGGGACGGGCGTCCGTGGCGGGCGCCGAGAAGGGGGAGGTTCCATGACGCTGCCGGGTGTGCTGGACGACCAGGCCCTCCGTCGCTACCGCGAGCTCCTCGACGCCGAGGAGAGCGCCTTCGACGAGCTGGAGCACGCGTACGAGGAAGGGGACCGGGCCCACTTCGAGGCCGACCTCGACGCCTGGCGCAGCGCCCTCGCCCGGAAGCTCGCCTTCCTCCAGAAGATCGGGATGGACGTCCCCCAGCCCGCCACCCTGTGACCGGGGCCGCCACGGGCGGCCCCGCAGGCGTCTCCACCTCCCGCCCCCGGCCGGTGCCTCGCGCCCGTCGACGGGGCCGTTCGCCCCGGCGGCCGATGGCCCGATGGCCGTTGACATCCTCCTCGGAATCAAGTAACTTGAGCTCGAGCTATTCGACCCGAGGGAGGGTGTGAAGATGACCACGGTGGCCGTTCGGCACAAGGTGAGCGATTTCGAAGGGTGGAGGACGGTGTACGAGGAGCACGGTGCCGTCCGCAAGGAGCACGGCACCACCGGTGACCTCGTGCTGCGCGACGCCCAGGACCCCGACGAGGTCCTCGTCCTCACCTACTGGCCGTCGGCCGCCGAGGCCAGGGCGTTCCTCGAGGACCCGTCGCTCAAGGAGACGATGGGCCGCGCCGGCGTGGTCGGTGCCCCGAGGATCGAGGTCTACGAGGAGGCCGGCGCCTGACCCGACCGTCGCCTGCGACCCGACCGAACGGGGGCGGTGCAGGCCGCCCCCGTTCGTCGCGTCCCTCCGACGGTCCGGGCCCCGCTCCCCTCGTGACGGTCGGGTCCGACTTCGAGCGCGAGTACCCGGGCGCAAGGCGCCTCGCCACCGAGTGCTACGCCAACCTGGTCCGCACCGGCGACCTGCTCATCGGGCTCCACAACCGCGAGGCGGCCGAAGAGCACCGGCTGTCGGCCACCGCCAAGTTGGCCCTCGCCGTCATCGAGGGCGCCGGCGAGCCCCTCGAGCCGGGCACCATCGCCGAGCGGCTCCTCATCACCTCGGGCAGCATGACCTCGATGCTCGACACCCTGGAGAAGCGCGGGCTCATCGTCCGGATGCCGCACCCCGACGACCGCCGCAAGCTCCTCGTCGACGTCACCCCCGACGGCGCCGCCATCGTGGACGCCCTCCTGCCGTCGCTGCACCAGCGCGAGCGGGTGGTGATCGAACAGGCCCTGACCGGGGCCGAGCAGCGGGCCCTGCTCGAGCTGCTGGCCAAGGTCCAGCAGGCCGCCCTGGCCGAGTCCGAGAGGCCCGTGACCCGTCCCGCCCCCCGCGTCAGGCGGGCCTGAGGGGGCGCTGGGTCAACCCAGGAGCCCCGCCACCGCGGCCCGCTCGGACTCGAGCTCCTCGGTGGTGACCCGGATGCGGTCCTGGGCGAAGTCGCTGTGGGGCACGCCTTCGACGACCTCGAGGCGGCCCCCGGCGCTGCGCACCGGGTAGCCGAACACGAGGCCCTCGGGGACCCCGTACTGGCCCTCGGAGACCACCGCCAGCGAGACGGTGTCGCCGTCGGGGGTGGGCTCGAGGATGGACCGCACCGAGTCGACCACGGCGTTGGCCGCCGAGGCCGCCGACGAGGCGCCCCTGGCCTCGATGATGGCCGCCCCCCGCTGCTGGACGGTGGTGATGAACTCCCCCTGGAGCCACGCCTCGTCGCCGATCACCTCGGCGGCGGGACGGCCCTCGACGGTGGCGTTCTCGAAGTCGGGGAACTGGGTCGAGGAGTGGTTGCCCCAGATGGCGAGCGACCGCACGGCGGTGACGGGGACCCCGGCCCGGCGGGCGAGGAGGCTCCGGGCCCGGTTCTGGTCGAGGCGGGTCATGGCGAAGAACCGGTCGTCGGGGACGTCGGGGGCGTGCGCCCGGGCGATGAGGCAGTTCGTGTTGCAGGGGTTGCCCACCACCACCACCCGGACGTCGGCGGCGGCGTGGGCGGCGACGGCCTCGCCCTGGGGCCCGAAGATCCCCCCGTTCACGTTCAGCAGGTCGTTGCGCTCCATGCCCGCCTTGCGCGGGACGGACCCGACGAGCAGTGCCCACGAGGTCCCGTCGAAGGCCGTCTTCATGTCCGAGGTGGCCTCGATCCCCGCCAGGAGGGGGAAAGCGCCGTCCTCGAGCTCCATCACCACGCCGGCCAGGGCGCCCATGGCGGGCTCGATCTCGAGCAGCCGGAGCACGACGGGCTGGTCGGGCCCGAGGAGCTGGCCGGAGGCGATCCGGAACAGCAGGGAGTACCCGATCTGCCCGGCGGCGCCGGTCACGGTGACATGGACGGGAGCGGAGCTGGCCATGGCCCGAAGCTAACCGCCGCCGGCGGGGCCGGACCAGCGCGGCCGCGGGGCCGCCCCCTCGGCCGGGCGACCGGCCGCTACAGCCGGTCGACGATGGCGGAGGCGAACTCGGAGGTCTTCACCTCGGTGGCCCCCTCCATGAGCCGGGCGAAGTCGTAGGTGACGATCTTCTCGGCGATGGTCGCCTCGAGGGCCCGCACGATGTCGGCGGCCACCTCCGTCCAGCCCAGGTGCTCGAACATGAGCACGCCCGAGAGGATGACCGAGCCCGGGTTCACCTTGTCCTGCCCGGCGTACTTGGGGGCGGTGCCGTGGGTGGCCTCGAAGACGCCGTGGCCGGTGACGTAGTTGATGTTGCCGCCCGGGGCGATGCCGATGCCCCCCACCTGGGCGGCCAGGGCGTCGGAGAGGTAGTCGCCGTTCAGGTTGGTGGTGGCGATGACGTCGAACTCGTCGGGGCGGGTGAGGACCTGCTGGAGGGTGATGTCGGCGATGGCGTCCTTCACGAGGAGCTTGCCGCCGGGCTTCCCCCCGCAGTCGTCCCAGCCCACGGCCACGTCGTCGAACTCCTCCCGGACGAGGTCGTAGCCCCAGTTCCGGAAGGCGCCCTCGGTGAACTTCTGGATGTTCCCCTTGTGGACGAGGGTCACGCTCTCGCGCCGGTGGCGCAGGGCGTACTCGATGGCGGCCCGGACGAGGCGCTTGGACCCCGACTCCGACACCGGCTTGATGCCGATCCCCGAGTGGGGGCGGATCTCCCAGCCCATCTCGTCGCGCAGGAAGCTGGCGAGGCGGCCCGCCTCGGGCGTGCCGGCTTGGACCTCGAGCCCGGCGTAGACGTCTTCGGTGTTCTCCCGGAAGATGACCATGTCGACCTTCTCGGGGTGCCGCACCGGAGAGGGGACGCCGGTGAACCACCGCACGGGGCGCAGGCACACGTAGAGGTCGAGGATCTGGCGCAGGGCCACGTTGAGCGACCGGATGCCCCCGCCCACCGGGGTGGTGAGGGGGCCCTTGATGCCGATGAGGTGCTCCCGGAAGGCCTCGACGGTCGCCTCGGGGAGCCAGTCGCCGGTCTCCTTGAACGCCTTCTCCCCGGCGAGGACCTCCTTCCAGGCGATGGTCCTCCCGTGCTTGGCGGCGGCGGCGTCGAAGACGACCTGCGAGGCCGGCCAGATGTCGATGCCGGTGCCGTCGCCCTCGATGAAGGGGACGATGGGCTCGTCGGGGACGACGAGAGCCCCGTCGGTGCCGAGCGTGATGCGCGCTGGGGACATGCCGGCGAGCCTACTGGGCGACGCTCGCCGTCCCACCCGGGGCCAGGCCCAACGCGGCGTAGATCTCGCGCGTCGCCGTGGAGCGGTTGAGCGTGTAGAAGTGCAGCCCCGGCGCGCCGGCCTCGAGGAGGCTGCGGCACAGGTCCGAGGCGATCTCGATGCCCTCGCGGCGCACCGCCTCGGCGCCGCCGGCGGCATCGGCCGCCTCCAGGCGGGCCACCTCCCAGGCCGGGACGGCCGCCCCCATCTGCGCCATCCGGGGCACCGAGTTGAGCGACGTGACCGGCATGATCCCGGGCAGCACCGGCTTGTGCTGGCCGCGGGCCCGGAGGTCCTCCACCAGTCCGAGGTACTCGTCGAGCTCGAAGAAGAACTGGGTGACGGCGAAGTCGGCCAGCTCGAGCTTCTCGGCCAGGAACCCCCGGTCGCTCTCCATGTCGGGGGAGGCGGGATGGCCGGCCGGGTGGGCGGCCACGCCGATGGAGAAGCCCCCGATGGCCCGGGCCAGCTCGACCAGCTCGACGGCGTGGGACAGTTCGCCGGGGCCCGCCGAGGGGTCGGTGGGCGGGTCGCCCCCGAGGGCCATGAGGTTCTCGACGCCCCCACGGCGGAAGGCCACCAGGATCTCGGCCAGCTCGAGCCGGCTGTGGGCGACGCAGATGAGGTGCGCCATCGGCACCAGGGTGGTGGTGCGGAGGATCCCGGTCACGAGGTCGTAGGTCCGCTGGCGGGACTCCCGGCCACCCCGGTAGGTGACCGACACGAACGAGGGCGCCAGGGGCTCGAGTTCGCGTAGGGTCCGGACCAGGGTGGCCTGCTCGGTGTCGGTCTTGGGCGGGAAGAACTCGAAGGAGTAGGTCGGCCCCGCCGCCAAGAGGTCGGAGATCCTGGCCATGGCCCCGCGATCCTACCGACCAGGGCCCCTGCTCCCGGGGCCGTCCGGCGGGACCATGGGGGCGAGCGTCGAGGGAGGGTGCAGATGGCAGAGCCTGAGGCGGCCGGTAGGGCGGGCACGGGCCCGGGGCCCGTCGTGGTGGGGGTGGACGGCTCCGAGGCGTCCCGGGGGGCGCTGGCCTGGGCCCTCGCCGAGGCCCGCCTGCGCGGTGCCCCGGTGGTGGCGGTGAGCGCCTGGCACTACCCCTTCGAGATGGCGGCATCGGCCTACGCCGTGCCCCCGCCCGAGGGGGACATGCGCCAGTGGGCCGGGGAGGTGCTCGACGAGGCCCTGGCCTCCCTCGACGTCGACGGCGTCCCCGTCGAGCGCGTCGTCGAGAACGGGCCGGCCGTGCTGGTGCTCATGGGCCGGGCCCGCGGGGCCCAGCTGCTCGTCGTGGGGACGAGGGGCCACAGCCGGGTGACGGGGCTGTTCCTCGGCTCGACGAGCCAGTACCTCGCCGTCCACGCCCCCTGCCCCGTGGTGGTGGTCCACGGGCCGCCCCCCGACGGGCGCGGGCTGCCGGTGGCGACGGCCGCCGGGACGGCGCCGGGCGAGGAGGCCGGCCCCGCCGCGGCGGCGGCCGACGTCCTCTCGCCGGGGCCGATGACC
>JAGWNV010000339.1 GCA_028872975.1 Acidobacteriota bacterium | reverse complement strand
CGATGGTGAGCTCCCTCGCCACCGCCCCACCCACCAGGTCGTGGAGCGGCCCGTAGACGACGTCCCAGAAGGACCGCTCCGGGTGGGAGACGCGCGCCGTGGTGGCGGCGATGCGCAGGTCGCACATCACGGCCAGGTCGAAGCCGCCGGCGATGGCGGGGCCGTTGACGGCGGCCAGGAGGGGAAGGGGGAAGCACAGGACGGTGCGGTGGAACCGGTCGCTCGACGCCCACAGCTCGGCCATGAACGCCTCGTCGGTGGCACCCCGGTCGAACTCCTTCAGGTCGAACCCGGCACAGAACACCGGTCCGGTCCCGGTCACGACGACCGCCTTCGTCTCCTCGTCCCCGGCGAGCTCGTCGAGCGCGTCGCTGACGGCGTCCCGCAGGGCCACCGACAGGGCGTTGCGGCGCTCGGGCCGGTTGAGGGTGAGGACGACGGCCTCCCCCGTGCGCTCCACGAGCAACTCGGATCCCACGGCGGGCCACGGTAGCCGAGGAGACCCCGTTCCTCAGCAGGCCGCCGATCGTGACCGGCGGCGCGCCGCGCTGACCCTCGGGCCGATCTCGGCGCCGATGAGCACCGCCTCGAGGGTGGCCACCACGAGGATGTAGAGGGGGAAGGCCACGGCCGCGGTCGTGGCCTTCTTCACCGTGAGCAGGGTAAGGGCGGCGTTGACCGCTGCCGCCGCGTAGGCGGCCGCCGTCTCGGTGTGGGGCGCCGCCAGAGACTTCCGGAGGGTGGGGAGCGCGGCCAGGCCGTCGGCGGCGATGGAGGCGGCGATGGCGACCGTCCCGTGCCTCGTCACCAGCCACAGGACGAGCCCGGCGACGGAGAGGATCCCGCAGACGTAGTCGAGCCTTCCGATCCGCCACGCCGCTTCCGGGCTCCAGAACGAGGCGACGAAGACGAGGAGCGGCCCGAACCCGACGGTGAAGGTCATGAGCGACTGCAGGCCCACCCCGTCGTGGACCTCGACGGCGAAGGCCAGCAGGGGGGCGGTGGCCCACAGCAGCCAGCTGACCCGGTTGGGCTGGGTCACCCCCCGGAGGGTGTCCCAGAGGTACTTGGCCGTCCCCAGGCTGCCGATGACGGCACCCACGATGACGAAGTGCACGTCCAGCACGGGCCGCGAGTATGCCCCACCAGCGCCCGCCGCCCCCCGGCGTGGCGGTCAGCGCCCCGCGTCGATGGCGAACCGGCGGTGGTAGAAGGCGAACCGGGCCCTGAGCTCGGACTCGTCGAGCCCGTAGGCCGCCGGGTCCGGGGAGTCGCCGCGCCGTCGTTCGGAGGCGCTCTCCTCCCACCACTGCGCCATGCGGGCCCGGGTGTCGTCGTCGACCTCGTCGCCGAGGGCGCTGTAGAGGTCCTCGACGGCATCGAGCGGCTGGCGCTGCATGCGGTCGAAGGACACGTCGAAGAACCGCGCCTCGTTCCCGGCGTCGCGCCGGGCCAGGGTGCGCCGCAGGGCCTCCTCCCAGAGTCCCGTCTCCCGGCGGCCGAGGGCGGCGGGGTCGAGGCCGGTGGTGAGCGGGCCGGTGAGGGCGAGCTTGAGGGCGCAGAGCGACGGGATCACCGCCGACACGTCGCGATGGGTCATCACGAAGCGGGCGTCGGGGTAGACCTCGTCCAGGGCGCCGATGGTGGCCATGTGGGCAGGGGACTTGAGCCACCACCGCCGGGGTGGGCAGCGCCACTGGAGCAGCTTGAGCACCCGCTCGTGGTACCGGTAGGCGGGCGCCATGTCGGAGGAGAGCAGCCAGTCGGTATAGGAGGGCACCGACCCGTAGCCCTCGAACACCATGGACCGGAAGTCGAGCGCCATCACGAGGATGCACTCCTGGGGCCCCGTGGCCGAGCGGGGAAGCATGCCGGCGAAGTCG
>JAGWNV010000066.1 GCA_028872975.1 Acidobacteriota bacterium | reverse complement strand
GGCGCCGGCCACCGCCACGTAGCGGAGGTCGGGCACGAAGACGAAGACGGTGGTGTCGTCGAGCCCGTCCAGGACGGAGAGGTACACCTCGGCCTCCGACAGGGTCCCGAGGACCGCCGTGCCGGGCGGGTCC
Source organism: Acidobacteriota bacterium (assembly GCA_028872975.1). Lineage (GTDB taxonomy): Bacteria > Actinomycetota > Acidimicrobiia > Acidimicrobiales > UBA8190 > UBA8190. Next base: position 10,409 of record JAGWNV010000066.1, on the reverse strand, counting down.
GCCCGACCGGCACCAGGCGGACCGTCATCGCCGTCGGCGGCGCCCTCGCCCGCGGTCTCGAGGTCGAACTCCACCCAGACCCGCTTGGCCATCTCGCTCTCGTCGTCGCACCCCCACCGGTCGACGAGGGCGTCGACGAGGATCAGCCCCCGACCCGAGTCGGCGCCCGTGCCCCGCCGCCGGAGGATCGGCCTGGCCCCGGCCCGGTCGTGGACCTCGACCCGGACGGACTGCTCGCCCGCCACGAGGACGACGTCGAGGCCTTGACGGCTGTGGAGGAGGGCATTGGCGAGGAGCTCGGCCACGGGGAGCTCGGCCCGGTCGGCCTGGGCTTCGTATCCCCACCGCCGGAGAGTGTCGACCACGAACCGGCGAGCCACCTTGGCGCTCACGAGGTCCCGGTCGAAGGACGCCGAGGCCCGGCGCCGCTCGGCGCCGGCCCGCGATGCGCCGACGAACCGGGCCGGCCGCAGGGGCCGGTCCTCGAGCACGGCCGGCACCTCGGCGAGGGGCGCCCGGACGAGCTCGTCCACTGTCTCCTCGCCGAGGATCTGGTAGGCGGTGCTCAGGAGGAAGACGGAGAACTGTTGGGCGGCGACCGGCTCGAGCGGGGGCAGCAGGATCCGGCCCTGGCGGGAGAGCTCCTGGATCTCCCTGAGGGCCCGTTCGAGCGCCACGGCGGCGGTGGCGGCGACCTCGGGCACCTCGAGCTCGATGTCGAAGGTGTCCCGTCCGGCGTCGTAGGCGATCTCGGCCTGTCGCCTCGCCATGTCCCGGGTGACGCCGTAGGCGCCGAGGATCGAGTCGATGAGCTCGAGGCTCTCGGCGGCGTCCGAGCCGGCCGTCGGCCGGTGGTCGAGCCGGATCATGCCGAGCTCCTGGGCGAGGGTGGTCAGGTACTCGTCCACGAGGAGCATGAGGCCGACCGACAACCCCTCGATCTTCAAATGGTGCATCGGCCCGAGGGCGGGAAGTGCGGCGGCGAGGGGGTCGATGTCGGCCGTGTCGCCAGCTCGGCTACTGGCTGCCTGCTCCATGCCGAGCCCAACTTACCGTTGCCCGGCGCGCGAGTCCGGGCCACCGGAGGGCGCCGGCGAGGGCGAGTTGGCGGCCGCGCAGCGTCGCGTAGGCGGGCGGCCCCCACCGGCGGGAGGGGGGGAGCCGCCGGTACCCCGCCTTCAACAGACCATCGAGGCGCTCGCCGAGCCGGGCGTCGGCCGCCGGCACCCCGAGTCCCAACCGCTCGACCAGCCGCCGGTCGAGGGTCCGCAGGGCCAGTGCCCGCTCGACGCGGACGGCTGCCGGGGGGACGGTCCAATGGCGGAACCAGAGCACCTGCCGGGCCGTCTCCCGGCTGGTGGGGCTCGAGCCGAGCTCGGGATCGTCGAGCATCGTCTCGAGATAGGCGGAGAAGTCGGCCCGGCCGGCCGGCAGGAGCGCCGCCGGGATGCCGAGGAACCGGCCCAGGGCCACCATCTCCTCGTGGAACCGGCTCGCCTCGGCCGGGCCGAAGGGCCGCACCCAGCGGGTGAAGGCGACCTCGGCCGTGTCGACGAGGGTGGCCCAGACCCAGAGGAGCAAGGAGGCGTCGTGGGCGGTGTAGGGCCTGCCATCGTCGCCGGCGCCCTCGATGCGGTCGTGGGTCCGGTAGATCTGCTCGGCGGCGCCCCGGGCCACGGCGGTGTCGCCGAAGACGAGCCGGAGGGCGGCGTCGGCGGTCACCCAGGCCCGGTGCAGCGGCAGGGTGCGGAATCCGCTGTGGTGGGCGACTCCGGCGGCGACAGCGGGATGGGACAGTTCCATCACGAGAGCCCTCTGCACGAGGAGCGCCGTGACCGGCTCGGCGGCGACGGCCCGCACCAGGCTCCTCGGTCCGAGCGGTGTGGGGGCGTCGGGGTCGAGCTGCCCGAGAACCGGCGCCGCTGCGGCCGCTTCGCCACCCTCCACACCGGCATCGTAGGAGTGCGGTCCGCGCCTGCCCACTGCCTGGGCCCCGACGCGAGAACCCCCACCGGTCCGGGTGGGGGTTCTCTCACTGGGGATGTGAAGTGTGGATGTCTCAGGGACCGAATGCGAAGTCCCACAGAGTCCTCGGCCTCCCCGCCCCGGCCCTTGAGGCCTTATGTCACAACATTCGGACAACAGGACGGGGGGCCGGGCCCGGCGGTAGGAAGGAGCCATGGAGCTCGAGGAGCTGAAGGTGACCCGCTACCGGGTGGCCGAAGCCGTGGCCACCATCACCCTGGACCGGCCCGACCGGCTCAATGCCTGGACGGGACGGATGCACACCGAGTACCGGGCGCTCCTGGCCCGGGCGGCGGCCGACGGCGGGGTCCGGGTGGTGGTGGTGACCGGCGCCGGCCGGGGGTTCTGCGCCGGCGCCGACCACCGGGCCCTCGAGGGCCACGCCGAGCGGGGCGCCTACGACCCGGGGACCGGCCCCCACCTCGCCTACCCCGGCTACGGCACCCGGCCCGAGTTCGACGCCGAGCTCGCTTACCACTTCGGGATCCCCAAGCCCGTCATCGCCGCCGTGAACGGCCCCGCCGCCGGGGTGGGCCTGGCTCTGGCCTGCTACTGCGACCTCCGCTTCGCCGCCGCCGGGGCCAAGCTCACCACCGCCCACGGCCGCCTCGGCCTCCCTGCCGAGTTCGGCCTGTCCTGGCTGCTGCCCCGCATCGTCGGCTTCGCCCATGCCGCCGACCTGCTCCTCTCGAGCCGGGTGGTGCTGGCCGAAGAGGCCCTCGCCATGGGCCTCGTCAACCGGGTCCTCCCCGCCGGGGACCTCATGGAGGCCACCTACGGCTACGCCCGGATGCTCGCCACCGAGGTCTCGCCCGCCTCGATGGCCGTCACCAAGCTCCAGCTCTACGCCGACGCCTACTCGACGGCCGCCGGCGCCGTGGAGGACGCCCAGCGGCGCCTCGAGACGATGATGGGCGACCACGACTTCGCCGAGGCGGTGGCCGCCCGCCGCGAGGGCCGCCCGCCCCGCTTCGCCGACCCGGCCTGACCTCCCTAGGCTTGCCCCGCGCCGGACCACGCCGGCGAGGAGGACCGAGCAGAGGCCGGCGACACCCGGCCAGGGGGAGGTGGACCATGGCGATCGCCGAGCAGGAGCTGGTCGTCCGCCACGTCGGCGACGAAGACGCCCCGTGGGTCGACACCGGCATGGGGGTGGAGCTCAAGCTGACCCGCTACGACACGGCCAAGGGCACCTGGGTGATCCGCAACCGCTTCGCCCCCGGGGTCCAGCTCCAGCGCCACCGCCACACCGGCCCGGTCGAGGGCTACACCCTCTCGGGCCGCTGGCACTACCTCGAGTACGACTTCGTCTCGACGGCGGGCTCCTACATCTACGAGCCGGCCAACTCCGTCCACACCCTCCACGTCCCCGAGGACAACACCGAGCCCACCGACGTCCTCTTCGTCATCGAGGGGGCCCTTCTCAACCTGACCGACGACGACCAGGTCGACACCGTCTTCGACGGCCAGGGCGCCGTCGAGGCCTACTTCGCCCTCCTCGAGGCCTCGGGCATGCCCCGTCCCAACGGCCTCGTCATCCGCTAGCCCGGAGCCCGGCATCGTCGTGGCCGGCGCCCGACCCGGAGTGGAGCTGGCGGCCCGGGTCGTCGACCCCGCCCTCTACGAGTCCGACCCCCATCCCCTCTTCGCCGCCCTCCGCGCCGAGGCGCCGGTGGCCTGGAACGAGGAGCGGGGGTTCTGGGCCGTCACCACCCACGAGGAGGTCACGCGGGTCGAGGGCGACCACGAGACCTTCTGCGCCTCGAGGGGCATCCTCGTCGACGAGATCGGCACGACCTATCCGTCGCCGCCGACCATCCTCCACAGCGACCCGCCCGCCCACACCCGCTACCGCCGGCTCGTCCAGCCCGGGTTCAAGCCCTCGGTGGTGAAGGCACTCGACCCGGTGGTCCGGGCCCGGGCCGAGGCCCTCGTGTCCCGCCTCGAGCCCGGCGAGGTCCTCGACGTCGTGCCCCTCCTCGCCGTCCCCCTCCCCCTCCTCGTCATCTCCGAGATGCTGGGCGTCCCCGAGGAGGACTGGGAGCGCTGCTACGAGTGGTCCGAGGCGGTCGTCCCCGGCGCCGTGGACTGGCCCGAGGAGCGCAAGCAGGCCCTCATGGCCGAGATGGTCGACTACCTCGTGGGCGCCACCAAGGCCCGCCGGGCCGAGCCCCGCCACGACGTGCTGAGCGAGCTGGCCCTGGCCGAGCTCGACGGGGAGCAGCTCTCGGACGCCGAGCTCGCCATGTTCCTCGTCCAGCTCCTCGTGGCCGGCAACGAGACGACCCGGAACCTGATCGCCGCCGGCCTGGTGGCCCTGGCCGAGCGGCCCGACCAGTACGCCCGGCTCCGGGAGGATCCCACCCTCGTGCCTTCGGGCGTGGAGGAGCTCCTGCGGTGGACCTCCCCGGTGCTCTCGTTCATGCGGACGGCCACCCGGCCCACCGAGCTCCGGGGCGTGCCCATCGCCGAGGGCGACCCCCTCCTCATGCTCTTCGTCTCGGCCAACCGCGACGAGACGGTCTTCGGCCCCGACGCCGGCCTCCTCGACGTCGGCCGCCGGCCCAACCCCCACATCGCCTTCGGCTTCGGCAACCACTTCTGCCTCGGCGCCGCCCTGGCCCGCCTGGAGGGACGGGTCGTCCTCGAGGCGATCCTCGGCCGGTTCGCCGGCCTCGAGGTGGCCGGCGCCGTGGAGCGGACCGGGTCCCACGTCGTCGCCGGGATGCGCAAGGCCGAACTGCGCTTCGGCGCCGCCTGAGACGGCCGGCGCCGCGTGCAGGAGAACGGAGCCCGGATGCCGGACCGCCCCGTCGTGGACCAGGTCAACCTGGTGGTGGCCGACATGGAGGCGAGCCTCGCCTTCTACCGCCTTCTCGGCGTCGAGGTCGGTCCCACCGCCGACGCCTGGGCGCCCCATCACCGCAGCGCCCCCGCCGGCCTGGACCTCGACTTCGACAGCGCCGCCTTCGCCGCCTGGTGGAACCGCGGCGCCAAGGGCCCCGGTGTCGTCGTCGGGTTCCGCCTCCCGAGCCGCGCTGCCGTCGACGAGACCTTCGCAGCGGTGACCGCAGCCGGGTACGGCACCCAGCAGGAGCCCGTCGACGCCTTCTGGGGGGCCCGGTTCGCCGTGGTCGAGGACCCCGACGGCAACGCCGTGAGCCTCATGAGCCCCGTCGACCAGGCGTTGCGGCGACCGCCGCCGGACCCCCCCGCATCCGGCTGACCCGCCGTCACACCCTCCGGTCACCATGGCCCCCGACAGGAGGGGTGCGGTGGCAGGCGAGCGACGGAGGAAGCGGATCGGACGGGGGGTCGGACAGCCGAGGGCGGCCTGCCGCCTGATCAGGTTCACGAGGCCCCTTCTGCTGCCCGAGGCGCTCCTCGCCGACGCCCTGGCGCCCTTGTCGCCGGGACAGAAGGCCTCGGTCCTGGCCAGGTTCGACCACCTGAACCGTGCCCATCGCGATCCCCCGCTCGACGAGCGGGCGGCGGCGTTCGTCCGGGTCCTGGACACCCCGGCCTATCGGGCCGAGCTCGCCCGGGACCTCCTCGCCACCCGGGGCACCGAGGAGGGCTACCCCTCCTGGCAGGTGGCCGACGCCGTCTTGGACCTGAACCAGGAGGAGTCCCAGATCGCCCGGAAGGCCCTGGTCGAGCGGCTCTCGGAGGTGGCGGGAGGGCCCGAGGACCGGGCGTGAGGAGATTGACGGGCCGGCGGGTTTCCGCCGCTCAGGAACGGGGGCATGCCTGCCGATATCCAAGAGGTGACCACTCTCCTCGGGCTGGACGAGGTCGAGGCCGAAGCCGAAGAGGCCTTCGGCTACTTCGTCGCCGTCCGGCGGAAGGGGGCGTGGGCGACCTTCGCCGCCGCTCCCGTCGTTGCCCTCCTGGCCGTGGCCCGGCTCGCCCAGGGCAGCCACCCGGCGACCTACCTGGCGGTCCTCGCCATCGGGCTCGCCTTCAGCGCCTTCGGCTGGCGCGTGCTCCGGTGCTCGGTGCAGCGCGTCGGTGACGAGGTGGTCGTCCGCAACCTGTTGTCCACGGTGGTCGTGCCCGTCGAGGCTGTCTCCGCCGTGGAGCCTCGGTCGTGGGCGGCTGCGCACGGCGAGGACGAGGACGCCCGGCGAGTGGTCCTCACCACTTCCGACGGCCGGGTCCGGATCGACGCCCTCAACAACGGCGACCCCCGGATCCGGGTGGAGAACGCCGAGCGGCTCCGGGAGCTCCTCGGCATCCCCGGCTAGACCCTCGGGCACGACCCCCCCGACGGCGCGTGGTCAGTCGTTGGCGCTCACCTCGGCGAGCAGGTCGGCGAACTTCTTCGCCGCCGCCTCCCGCCTCGTCGGCACGTGCTCGGAGGGGACCTCGGCGGGCGCGTAGCGCTTCAGGACCTGCCTGGCCACGGTGACCTTGTGGACCTCGTCCGGCCCGTCGTAGATGCGGGCCGCCCGGGCGGCGCGGTACATGTGCTCGAGGGGGAGGTCGGTGGAGAAGCCGAGGGACCCGTGGGCCTGGATGGCCCGGTCGATGACCTCGTAGAGGACCTTGGCTCCGAAGTACTTGATCATGGCGATCTCGACGCGGGCTGCCGGCGCGCCGTCTCTGTCCATCTTCCACGCGGCCTGGAGCGTCATGAGCCGGGCCGCCGTCATCTCGGCCATCGAATCGGCCACCCAGCCCTGGACGAACTGCTTGTCGGCCAGCACCGAACCGTGCAGGTAGCGCGACACCGCCCGTTCGCAGAGCATGTCGAAGGCCCGCTGGGACTGCCCGAGCCAGCGCATGCAGTGGTGGATCCTCCCCGGCCCGAGCCGCATCTGGGCGAGCCGGAAGCCGTCGCCCTCGTTGCCGACGAGGTTCTCGGCGGGGACCCGGACGTCGCGGTAGACGACCTCGGAGTGACCACCGAACCGGCCGAAGTGCGGGAAGGGGTGCTCCATCGTGGGCACGTCCCGGACGATGTCCACGCCGGGCGTGTCGGTGGGCACGAGGATCATCGAGCAGCCCGCGTAGGGGTGGACGTCGGGATTGGTGACGCACATCACGACGAGGAAGTCCGCCACCGAGCCGTTGGAGGTGAACCACTTGTGGCCGTTCAGGACCCATTCGTCGCCGTCGCGGACCGCCGAGGTCTTGATGAGGGTGGGATCGGCGCCGGCACCGGGCTCGGTCATGGAGAAGGCGCTTCGGAGCCTTCCCTCGAGGAGCGGCTCAAGCCATCGGCCTCGCTGGTCCTCCCGGCCCGACTGCTCGATGCCGACGGCGAGGAGCTCGGCGTTGCCCGAGTCCGGCGCGTTGTTGCCGAAGACGACCGGCGCGAAGGCGCAGCGGCCGAGGACCTCGTGGAGCAGGCCCAGGCGGACCTGGCCGAAACCCATCCCGCCCAACTCGGGCGGCAGGTGCGCCGCCCACAACCCCTGGCGCTTCACCTCCTCCTGCAAGGGCCCGATGGCGCGGCCCAGCGCCTCGGTGGGAATGTCGAGGACCTCCAGGGGGAGGACCTCTTCGTCGACGAACTCCCGGGCCCACTGGAGCTTGGCCGCGTAGTCCGGCTCGGTCTCGAAGTCCCAGGCCACGATTCCCTCCCCGGCGCCGAGCGCCGCTACCGTGTCGCCGATGTCCGGCGCCGACTCTCTGTCCCCCACGCGTAGCACCGTCACCCTCCGTCCGCCCACCCCGCCGGCGCCCCCCTGCCCAGTCACCCTTCCCGGCACCCTCGACGCCATCTCGGCCCGGGACGTCCTCGACGGCGCCGCCCGCACCCTCCTCGAGGACCGCCGTCCTCTCGACGCCGAGGACCTCGCCGCGCTGGCCGTCGTGCCCGACGACCAGGTGGTGGAGCTCGCCACCTTGGCCCACCGGGTCCGCCTGGCCTGGTGCGGCCCCAGTGTCGAGGTGGAGGGGATCCTCTCCGCCAAGACCGGCGGCTGTCCCGAGGACTGCCACTTCTGCGCCCAGTCCTCACGCTTCGACACACCGGTGAAGGCGACGCCGTTCCTCGACCCCGACGAGGTCCTCAACGCCGCCGCCGAGACCGCCGCCCTCGGGGCCTCGGAGTTCTGCATCGTCCTCGCCGTCCGCGGCCCCGACGAGCGGACGCTGCGGCGGATCCTCGAGCTCGTACCCCTCGTCCGGGACCGGACCGGGCTCAACGTCGCCGTGTCGGCGGGGATCCTCTCGCCCGGGCAGGCGATGCGGCTGGCCGAAGGAGGGGTCCACCGCTACAACCACAACCTCGAGACGGCCCGGTCGTTCTTCCCCGAGGTCGTCACCACCCACAGCTGGGAGGAGCGGGCCGAGACCTGCCGGCTGGTCCGGGGTGCGGGGATGGAGCTGTGCTGCGGCGCCCTCCTCGGCATGGGCGAGTCCGACGCCCAGCGGGTCGAGCTGCTCCTGCAGCTGCGCGACCTCGACCCCACCGAGGTGCCGGTGAACTTCCTGAACCCCCGTCCGGGCACCCCGCTCGGCCACCGGGAGGCGGTGGGCGCCTGGGAGGCGATCCGGTGGATCGCCCTCTTCCGCCTCGCCCTGCCCGGGGTCATCCTCCGTTACGCCGGCGGACGCGAAATCACCCTGCGCGACCTCCAGGCCATGGGCATGACGTCGGGGATCAACGCCCTCATCGTCGGCAACTACCTCACCACCCTGGGCCGGTCGCCAGCCGAGGACCTCCAGATGCTCGACGACCTCCGCATGCCGGTGGGAGCGCTGACCGGCACGCTGTGACGGGCAGCGACCGGCGAGCCGGCCCCGGCGCGCCTTCCGGTCCCGGGGCGTGCTGCACGGGCTGCGGCCTGCCCACCGACGCCTGCGAGGGTTGCCGGCGTCCGCTCGATCCGCCCCGGTTCTGCCCGCACTGCGGGGGCCGGTTGGCCGTCCGGGTGACCCCGGCGGGATACCGGGCGACCTGTCGGGCCCACGGCGCCCTCGAGCTCGCCTGATGGCCCGCCGCCGCCTGCCCGTCGGCGTCGAGGCCGGCGCCAAGAAGACCTTCGCCTTCGCCGTCGACTGGCCCGGGCTGTGCCGGTCCGGCCGGGACGAGGACGACGCCCTCGAGGCCCTCGCCGCCTACGGCCCCCGCTACGGGCCTGTCGCCGCGGCCGCCGGCCTGCGCCCACCGACGCTGGAACCGGCCTCATTCGAAGTGGTGGAGCGCCTCCCCGGGTCCACCGCCACCGACTTCGGCGTGCCCTACGCCATCGGCGAGGTCGACCGCCGGCCGGTCAGCGCCGCCGCCGGCCGCCGGGCGGCGGCCCTCGTCGAGGCGGCCTGGTCGACGCTCGGATCGGTGGCCGCCGGTGCGCCGGCCTCCCTCCGCAAGGGACGGCGGGGCGGCGGCCGCGACAGGGACGCCGTGGTCGCCCATGTCGTCGATGCCGAGCAGGCCTATGCCCGGAAGCTGGGTCTCCGCCCGCCCAAGGCCCGCGCCGGGGACGCCGACGCGGTCGCCGCCGTCCGGGCCGCCGTCCTCGAGGTCCTGGGCCGGGCCTGGACGCCCACCGAGGAAGGGCCGCCCTGGCCCCCTTCCTACGCGGCGAGGCGGATCGCCTGGCACGCCCTGGACCACGCCTGGGAGATCCAGGACCGCTCGTAGACTCGCCGCCCATGGACCGGATCGGGGTCGTCGACACCATGTTCGCCCGCTACGACATGGGAGCCGAAGCCGTCGACGAGCTCGGGCAGTGTCCCGGTCATGGCCAGCGCTTCGAGGTCATCCACCGCACCGTGCCCGGCTTCAAGGACCTCGGCGTCGAGTGCAAGAAGCTCATCGAAGAGGACGGCTGCGACATCGTGGTCGCCCTCGGCATGCCCGGCAAGGCCGACATCGACCAGGTCTGCGCGCACGAGGCCTCCCAGGGGATCATGCTGGCCCAGCTCCTCACCAACACCCACGTCCTCGAGGTCTTCGTCCACGAGAACGAGGAAGAGGATCCCGAGCGCCTGGCCGCCGTCTGCGTGGACCGGGCCCGCAAGCACGCCCGGAACGCCTACTGGATGCTCTACGAGCCCGAGCAGCTCCGGCGCCGGGCCGGACAGGGCGTCCGCCAGGGCTACGGGGACGCCGGGCCCCTCGTCGCCGGCCGCTGACCGGCGCCGCGCCCGGCGGTCACCAGCCGAGTCCGGCCCCGAGCTCGACGCCCTGCCCGGGTGCCCGGTCGGCGACGAGGGCCATCCCCCGCCGGGCCAGGAGCGCCTCGAGCAGTCGCCGCTCCTCTCGCCGGTCGCCACCTCGATCGGTGACGGCTCGCCCGAGATCCTCGGGCAGGACGTGGCGGGTCTCGGCGACACCGGCACCCCCGGAGTCTCGTCCGTGGTCCCCCGGCGCCCCCGGCCCACCCACCCGGGCCAGGAAGGCGTCGGCGACTCGCTCGACGTCGGCG
>JAGWNV010000338.1 GCA_028872975.1 Acidobacteriota bacterium | reverse complement strand
GGCCTCCGGGCCCTTCTCCGAGAGGAGGGCGTGTCTTTTCAAAGCCATGAAGACCTGGAAGACCTCCAACGACCCGGACTTCGAGGAGAAGAAGAACCGGATGCTCGAGCTCTACGCCATATCCGACGGCAACGTCGCCCCGAAGAAAGGTGACCCGAGCGTGGTCATCTGCGTCGACGAGTTCGGGCCCTTGAACCTCCAGCCCCATCCGGGCAAGCACTGGGCCACCGCCGGCGGCGGGGGCGAGATCAGACGAAGGCGCCGGCGAGCCACCTACAAGCGACCCCATGGGGTGCGCCACCTGCTCGCTGCCTACGACCTGTCGACCGACAAGCTCTACGGACACGTGAAGCTCCGCAAAGGCCGGACCGAATTTCTCGCCTTCTGCCGCTACCTGCGGACCCTTCATCCCGGCCACGTGCGCATCGCCATCGTACTCGACAACTGGAGCCCGCACCGTTCGACCAAGAAGGACACCACCGTCGGCGACTGGGCGGAGGCCAACAACGTCGAGCTCGCCTACACCCCGCACTACGCCAGCTGGCTCAACCGCATCGAGGCGCAGTTCACCGCTCTGCGCTACTTCTGCCTGGACGGCACGGACCACCCAACCCACGAGGTCCAGGCGCGGATGATCCGCCGCCACATCGCCTGGCGCAACCAGCACGCCCATGACCAGGAGCTACGTCAGGTCGTGAAGCGCGCAAACGTTGCCTGACACGGCACTAGGTCAGGTCGTGAAGCGCGCAAACGTTGCCTGACACGGCACTAGCCGATGCCGTGGCTACCGTCGCCGCCGAGCCGGGGGTCCGGAACCAGCGCTGAGCCCGGCGCGCCGCTCCAGGCGCCACACGAGCTTGAGCCCCGACCAGTCGGCGTCGAGGGCGGCCACCTTCACGTCGACGAGGCCGAGGGGCAGGGCCGCCTCCCGGACGCCGCCGTCGGTGATGTCGCTCGTGTGGCCGCCCGCCCGGCGGGGCCAGGCGACCCACACGCCGCCGTCGGGAGCCACGGCGCGGCCCATTGCCTCGAGCTGCGCCCGCAGGCGCTCGAGATGGCGGAAGAAGGCGACGACGACGTCGAGACGGTCCGCCCCGAGCCGGGCCCGCCGCCGCAGGTCCACTCCGGCGGGAAGGCCGGGGACCTCCCATCCCGGGGACGCACCGACGAGCGCCACCCGATGTCCGGCCGCGATCCCGAGCTTCTTCGCCAGTGGCGTGGCCGACGGGGCCCCGGGCACGGCCGGTCAGCGTACCGGCCCTCCGCCACCGGCCACAGGGCCCCGGTAGGGTCGGCGACGTGTCCGAGGTCGACCGCATGCTCGAAGCCAACGCCGCGCACGCCGCCGCCCACCGGGCCCTCCCCGACGCCCGACCGCGGCGACAGGTGGCGGTCGTCACCTGCATGGACGCCCGCATCGACGTCCTCGGCGCGCTGGGTCTCGGCGTCGGCGACGCCCACGTCATCCGCAACGCCGGCGGGCGCGTCACCGAGGACGTCCTTCGCAGCCTGGCCCTGTCGGTCCACGTCCTCGGGGTGCGGGCGGTCGTGCTCGTCCAGCACACCCGCTGCGGCCTGGAGGGGGTGACCGACGAGGAGCTCGTCGAGCGGACCGGGGCGACCCTCTCGTTCCTCCCCATCGCCGATCACGACCGGTCCCTGGCCGAGGACGCCGCCGTCATCGCCGCCGCCTCCTACCTGGGGCCGGTGGAGGAGATCGCCGGGCTCGTCTACGACGTCGACACCGGTGCGTTGCGGGAGGTCGTCCTCAGGGCCCGGGACTGAGCCCCGGCGCCGATCCGATGCGGGGCCGCCGCCGCCGGCCTGGGCGGCGTCAGGCCTCGGCCCAGGAGAACCGCTCCGCCGGCATCCCGACGGCGTCGGCCCGCCGCCGTGC
>JAGWNV010000065.1 GCA_028872975.1 Acidobacteriota bacterium | reverse complement strand
GGCGAACGCCCCGGGCGCGTCGGCGGCGGCGACTCGCCCGCCTCGGAACCCCTCGGACACCGGTGGCTACGCCGGGTGGGCGCCTCCCGGGCCCGGACCGGCCAGGGCCCGCTCGCCGGCACCCCGGATCCGCCGGGCCGCCTCCCAGGGACGCTCGGCGCCGAAGATGGCCGAGCCGGCCACGAGCACCCGGGCCCCGGCCCCCACCACCACCGGTGCCGTCTCCTCGTCGATCCCCCCGTCCACCTCGAGCTCGGCCGCCGACCCCCGGGCGTCGAGGGCGGCCCGCACCTCGGCGATCTTGGGCACCACCTCGTCCATGAAGCGCTGGCCCCCGAACCCGGGGAACACCGTCATGCACAGCACGAGATCGACGTCGCCGAGGAAGGGGGCGACGGCCTCGAAGGGGGTGTCGGGATTGAGGGCGAGGCCCACCCGGAGCTCGAGCCGCCGCATCTCGGCGAGCAGGGCGGCGGTGTCGCCGACCTCGACGTGCACCGTGCAGCCGTCGGCCCCGGCCCGGCGGAAGGCCTCGAGGTAGTCGCCGGGGTTCGTCATCATGAGGTGGCAGTCGAAGTACATCCCCGAGTGCCGCCGCAGCGACTGGACCACGGGCGGGCCGATGGTGAGGTTGGGCACGAAGTGACCGTCCATCACGTCGACGTGCAACCAGTCCGCCTCGGCCGCCACCTCCCCGACCGCCTCGGCGAGCCCCCCGAAGTCGGCCGAGAGCAGCGAGGGGGCGATCCGCAGCATCGGCGGCGAGCCTAACGGGGGGCCTCGTCGGCCCCGAGCCGCTCGCCCGGCCCCGGCCGGGCGCCGCGCGCCCACTGCGCGGCGCCGAGGGGCCGGCCGCCCTCGGCCTGGACGGTGAGGAGCTCGAGGACCCCGGCGCCGCAGCGCACCGTCACCCGCTCCCCGGCGCCGTGGCCGACGACCTCGACGGTGCCCGGCCCTCCCTCGCCCGGCCACTCCCCGCCGCTGCCCCCGGGCCCCGGCCCGGCGTCGAGCACCCCGAGGCGCCTGCCCCGGAACGTCGTCCACGCCCGGTCGAGGCGGACGAGGCGCTGCACCTCGGCCACGGGCCGGCTCCAGTCGATGCGCAGCTCGCCCGGGTCGATCTTGGCGGCGTAGGTCGCCTCCCCGGCCTGGGGCTCCCCGGGCCCGAGCGCGCCGGGACCGGCGGCGAGCAGCGCCACGAGCAGCTCGGCGCCGATGCGGGCCAAGGCCTCGGTGAGCGCCCCGGCATGGGCGTCGCCCGTGGGCACCGTCCGCCGGGCCAGCACCGGGCCGGTGTCGAGACCGGCCTCGAGGCGCATGACGCACACCCCGGTCTCCTCGTCGCCGGCCAGGATGGCCCGCTCCACCGGGGCCGCCCCCCGCCAGCGCGGCAGGAGCGAGAAGTGGAGGTTCACCATGGGGAGGGCGTCGAGGACGCCGGCGGGCACGATCCGGCCGTAGGCGACCACCACGCCGAGCTCGGCGCCGGCGCCGGCCACGTCGTCGAGGTCGTCGGTCACCGTCAGGCCCAACCGGCGGGCGGCGGCGGCCACCGGGCTCGGGGAGACGGTCCCCCCGCGCCCGCGCCGGGCGTCGGGGCGCGACACCACCAACCGGACGTCGTGGCCGGCCGCCACCAGGGCCTCGAGCGGCACCACGGCGGCCCCCGGTGAGCCGAGGAAGACGAGCGCCGCCATCAGCGCCCGGCGCCCCTAGAGCCGCCGGCCTCCATGGCCGGGACCCTCGGCCTGGCGCCCGGCCAGCCCCGACAGCCCGTCGGGGTCGTCGGTGGGGAGGTCGAGGGCGCGGGCGCGGAGTATCCGCAGGGCGTCGCGGCGCTGGTCGTCGTCGAGCCGCTCGACGAGGAGGATCCCGTCGAGATGGTCGACCTCGTGCTGGAGGACCCGGGCCAGGAACTCGTCGGCCTCGAAGTCGACGTCCTTGCCGTCGAGGTCGTAGCCGGTGACATGGACCTCCTTGGGCCGGACGATCGGCCACGAGAGGCCGGGGACCGAGAGGCAGCCCTCCTCGTAGGTCCACTCGCCGCTGCCCTCGGAGAGGACGGGGTTGACGATGGTGCGCGGCCCCTCGCCGTCGCCGACGTCGTAGACGAAGAGCCGCTTCTGGATCCCCACCTGGGGGGCGGCCAGGCCCACCCCCGGAGCGTTGTACATGGTCTCGAGCATGTCGTCGGCCAGCTGCTTGAGCCGGCCGTCGATCTCCTCGATCTCCGGGGCGCGCTGGCGCAGGACGGGATCGCCGTAGGTGCGGATGGCGTAGCCGGCCACCGGCTCATGGTACCGGCGCCCCGTCGCCGGCCGGTCCCCCCTGCGGGACGCTCAGGGCAGGACCATGGACGTCGCCGCGCTGAGCCCGTTGCCCACCCGCGACCGGTGCACGGCCTGGATCTCGGTGAACCCGGCCAGTCCCCAGGGCCCGTTCTCCACCCCGACCCCGCTCCACTTGAACCCTCCGAAGGGCTGGTGGGGGGCGAGGGCCATGTGGACGTTGACCCACGCCGTGCCGCACTCGAGCCGGCCCGCCACCTCGGCGGCCCGGTCCTCGTCGGCGCCCCACACCGACCCGCTCAACCCGAACTGCGTGGCGTTGGCCCGTGCCAGCGCGTCGTCGAGGTCCCGGTAGGCGATCACGGGCAGCGCCGGGCCGAACTGCTCCTCGTCGACGATCCGCACCCCGTCGGTGACGTCGGCGAGGACCGTCGGGGAGAAGAAGTAGCCGGGTCCGTCCATGGGCGCGCCGCCCGCCGCCGCCCGGGCGCCGCCGGCCAGGGCGTCGGCGACGAGCTCCTTCACCCGCTCGTACTGCGGCGCGTTGTTGACCGGCCCCAACTTCGAGGCGGGATCGGCGCCCGGCCCGACCTTCACCCGCGAGGCCCGGTCGGCCAGGGCGGCCACGACGTCCTCGTAGATCGCCTCGGGGACGTAGACGCGCTTGATGGCGGAGCAGACCTGGCCGTTGTTGGCGAACGCCCCGCCGAAGATGCCGTCGGCCACCGAGGCGGGGTCGACGTCGTCGAGGACGATGGCGGGGTCGTTGCCGCCGAGCTCGAGGGTGAGGCGCTTCAGGTCGGGGGCGGCGGAGAGGGCCACCTTCTTCCCCGTCTCGATGGACCCCGTGAAGCTGACCTTGCGCGGCACCGGGTGCGAGGTCATCGCCGCCCCGAGCCCGTCGCCCCCGCTCACCACGTTGAGCACGCCCGGCGGCAGGGCCGACTGGAGCAGCTCGACGGCCCGCAACGTGGTGAGGGGAGTGAACGGCGAAGGCTTCAGCACGAGCGTGTTGCCGGCCCGCAGCGCCGGGGCGATCTTCCCGAAGGCGAGCGTGAGGGGGAAGTTCCCCGGCGTGATGGCCGCCACCACGCCGAGAGGGCGGCGGACCACCTCCACCAGGGCCTCGCCGTCGTCCTGGACGACCTCCCGGGGCCGTTCGAGCTCGGCGAAGTAGCTGCACCACATGGCCGAGGCGAACACCTCGAGGTTGGCGTCGTTCATGGGCTTGCCCTGCTCGGCGGTGAGGAGCGGCGCCAGGTCGCCGAGGGCCCCCATGAGCACGGCCGACATGTCCCGCAGGGCCTGGCGGCGGGCGTCCTCGTCCAGATTCCAGTCGGGGTAGGCCTTGGACGCCGCCTCCATGGCGGCGTCGAGCTGTGCCGGCGTGCCCTCGGGTGCCTCGGCGAACACCTCGCCGGTGGCCGGGTCCGTGACCCCGAACGTCGTCTCGGCCGGCGCCGGCTGGCCGCCGATGGTCATGGTGACGTTCGGCATCCTTCGCCCTCCTCGTGGCCGCACCGGCGGACGACCGGTGGACGGACCGGGTCGACACTAGGCCCGGACCGGGTCCACCTCCACGCGCAGGCGGCCGCCGGGACGCTCCACGGCGGCGAGCAGGTCGGCGAGCAGGCCGTGGTCGGGGGCCCGCACCGACCAGACCCCGTCGGCCGGCCCCCGCACCTCGACGCCCTCGGGGGCGGCGGCGGCGAGGGCGGCGCCGTAGGCGTCGGCGGCCGGGCCCGACACGAGGGCGAGGGCGGCGAACGGCGGCAGGCCGAGCTCGGCCCGCACCGGCTCCTCGGCGGCGGCGACCAGTCCCGGGTCGGCGTGGACCGCCGCCAGCAGCGCCGGGTGGTCCGGGAGTCGGGTCTGGACGAAGAGGCGCCCGGGGGCGCGCCCGGGGCCACCGGCGGGGGTGCCCGGGGCGCCTTCACCCCCTGCCCCCACCACCCGGGCGCCACGCCCCAACAGGGCGAGGGTCTGCTCGGCGGCCCGGAGGCGGGGGGCGAGGAGTTCGGCGTCGATGTCGAGGAAGCAGACGGCGTCGGCACGCCGGAGCCGGTGCAGGACGGCCTCGGTCCCGACGACCACCGGGGCCCGCTCGATCGCCCCCGGATCCTCGTCGCCGGTGCCCTGCCCCGTCGTGGCGCTCACCTCGGCCACCGGGGCCCCGGCCAGGGCCTCGATCTCCTCGCGCACCCGGCTGATCCCCATCCGCAGGACCCGCAATCGCAGCGACCCGCACGCCGCGCACAGTTCGGGGCGCTCCTCGCCGCAGCGCCCGCAGGCCAGCCGCCCCGTGGCGTCGCCGGCGGCGACGGCCTGGGCCATGGCCCCGCCGCAGCGCTCGCAGCGCACGAGCTCGCCGCAGGCGGCGCAGGCGAGGAGCCGGGCCCGGCCGGTGCGGTTGAGGACGCACAGGACCCGGCGGCCCGGCGCCGCCGCCGCCCACCGCACGAGGGTCACGAGCCGCTCGGAGTAGAGCCCCGAGCGGGGGTCGTCGGCGCGGCGGTCGACCACCTCCACCGAGGGCCACCCGGCCCGTTCGTGGCGCCGGGAGTCGAGGACGAGCCGCCGGCCCCGGAGCAGGTCGAGCGTCGGGCACGCCGACACCAGGGCGCAGGGCACCCCGGCGCGCCGGGCCCGCTCGGCGGCCACCTCCCAGGCGGCCCAGGTCGGCGCCCGCTCCTCGTGGTAGGCCTGGTCGTGGGCGTCGAGGACGACGACGGCGGCGACCTCGGGGAGCGGGGCGAAGGCGCCGGCCCGGGTGCCCACGGCGACGACACCCCCGGCGCGCGCCCGGGCCCACTGGTCGGGTAAGAGGGCCACGGGGTACCCAGCGACACCGAGCCGGGCCCCCACGCGCTCGGCCGTCCGGTGGGCGGGGCACAGCACGAGCGCCCCCCCGCCCCGGGCCACGGCCAGACGGGCCGCCGCCTCGACCACGGGGAAGGGATCGTGGGCCGGGGCCAGGCGCACCACCGCCGCCCCGCCCCCGAGCGCCTCGGCCGCCACTGCCGCCATGTCCTGGTCGCCGGCGCCGGCGCCCACGGCGCCGGCTCCGGCGTCCGGCCCCGGCGCCGCCCGGCGGGCGATGGCCGGCAGGGCGCGCACGAGCGTCGGGGGCGAGGCCGTGGCGAGCAGCCGGGCCAGGGGCCCCGCCCATCGCCACGACGCCCACCGGGCCAGCTCCACGACCGGCGCCGGCGGGCCCCAGCTGCGGACGGCCAGGAGCGGGTGCAGGGTGACCCCGGGCGGGGCCGCCTCGCTGTCGGCGACGACCCAGCCGGTGACCCGGCGCCGGCCCAGGAGCACCCGCACCGAGGCGCCGACCTCGACGGCGTCCGCGAGCTCGCCGGGGACGAGGTAGTCGAAGGCCTTGCGGATGCCCGCCACGTCGGGGACGACCCGGACCACCCGGCCGGCCGGCCCCGGGCCCGGAGGCGCCGAGGCGGGCGCCGGCGGCTCCCGGCCCGCCCCGGCTAGAGGCTCAGTGCCCGCTTGAGGTCCTCCACGCGCGGCGTGGCCTCCCAGGTGAGCTCCTTGTCGGACCGCCCGAAGTGCCCGTAGGCGGCGGTGCGCCGGTAGATGGGCCGGCACAGGTCGAGGTCGCGCAGGATGGCGGCGGGGCGAAGGTCGAACAGCTCCCGGACCGCCTGCTCGATGTCGGTGGTCGCCACCCGCTCGGTGCCGAAGGTCTCCACCAGCAGCGACACCGGATGGGCGACGCCGATGGCGTAGGCCACCTGGACCTCGCACCGCTCGGCGGCGCCCGCCGCCACCACGTGCTTGGCCACCCACCGGGCCGCGTAGGCGGCCGAGCGGTCGACCTTGGAGGGGTCCTTGCCCGAGAAGGCCCCGCCGCCGTGACGGGCCATCCCGCCGTAGGTGTCGACGATGATCTTGCGGCCGGTGAGCCCGGTGTCGGCGTGCGGCCCGCCGAGCTCGAAACGGCCCGTGGGGTTGGCCAGGACCCGCAGGTGCGAGGTGTCGAGGTCGGGTGGGAGCAGCGGGTGGATCACGTGCTCGCGCAGGTCGGGCAGGAGCAGGGTCTCGATGTCCACCCCCGGCGCGTGCTGGGTGGAGATGAGCACCGTGTCGAGGGCGACGGGCCGGCCGCCCTCGTAGACCACGCTCACCTGGGTCTTGCCGTCGGGACGGAGGTAGGGCAGCACCCCGACGCGGCGGACCTGGGCGAGGCGCTGGGCCAGGCGGTGGGCCAGCCAGATGGGAAGCGGCATGAGGTCCGGCGTCTCGTCGCAGGCGTAGCCGAACATCATCCCCTGGTCGCCCGCACCCTGGGCGTTGAGCTGGTCCTCGCCGCCCGAGCCGGTCCGCACCTCGTGGGCGGCGGTCACGCCCTGGGCGATGTCGGGGGACTGCTCGTCGAGGGCCACCATGACCCCGCAGGTCCGGCCGTTGAACCCGTGCGAGTCGGAGTCGTAGCCGATGTCGCACACGACGTCGCGCACGAGCGAAGGGATGTCCACGTAGCAATTGGTGGAGATCTCCCCGGCCACGACGACCAGTCCAGTGGTGAGCAGCGTCTCGCAGGCGACCCGGGCCCGGGGGTCCTGCTCGATCACGGCGTCGAGCACGGCGTCGGAGACCTGGTCGGCCATCTTGTCGGGATGGCCCTCGGTCACCGACTCCGAGGTGAAGGTGTAGCGCGGCGTGGTCACTGGTTCCTCCTGGTCGCACCGGCGTCCGCCGGGGGCTGGGGCCGGGCTGCCAGGCAGGCCACGACCGAATCGAGCACAGCGTCGGCGACGGCGTCCTTCGAGCGGAGCCCGACGTCGCGTACCGACCCGTCCGCGCCGAGGATGGTCACCGCATTGGTGTCGTGGTCGAAGCCGGTGCCCGGTGCACCGACGTCGTTGGCCACCACGAGGTCTACCCCCTTGGACACGAGCTTGGCGCGGGCCCGGCCGACGACGTCTGCCGTCTCGGCGGCGAACCCCACGAGCAACTGGCCCGGCCGGCGGAGCCGGCCGAGCTCGGCGAGGATGTCCGGCGTCGGCTCGAGGACGACGTCGGGGATCCCGTCGGACTTGGAGAGCTTCCCGGCGGCGGGCGCCTTGGGCCTGAAGTCGGCCACGGCGGCGGCCATCACCACCACGTCGGCCGACCCGGCCTGCTCGAGGACGGCCCGCTCCATCTCGGCGGCGCTGTCCACCCGGACGACGGTGGCCGAGGCCGGCGCGGCCAGGGCCGTGGTCGTGACGAGCACCACCTCGGCCCCCCGGCGGGCCGCCGCCTCGGCCACGGCGTGGCCTTGCTTGCCCGAGGACCGGTTGGTGATGAACCGGACGGCGTCGATGGGCTCCCGGGTGCCGCCGGCGCTCACCACCACCCGCACCCCGGCGAGGTCCGCCGGGCCGAGGACCCTGGCCACGGCGGCCAGGATGTCGGCCGGCTCGGCCAGTCGGCCGGCACCGACGTCGCCGCCCGCCAGCCTCCCCTCCCCCGGCGGCACGACCACCACCCCCCGCCGGCGGAGCACGTCGAGGTTGTCCTGCACCGCCGGGTGCTCCCACATCTCGGTGTGCATGGCCGGGCACACCACGACCGGGGCCCGGGTGGCGAGCACGGTGGCGGTGAGCAGGTCGTCGGAGATCCCGTGCGCGTAGGCGCCCACGAACCGGGCCGTGGCCGGCGCCACCACCACCACGTCGGCCCCCTGACCGAGCCGGGTGTGGGGGATGGGATCGGGCCCCTCCCAGAGGCTGCGCCGGACCGGCTCCGAGGCCAGGGCCGAGAAGGTGACCTCGCCCACGAACCGGGTGGCGTCCTCGGTCATGACCGGCGCCACCCGGGCGCCGGCGTCGACGAGGAGTCGGCACAGCTCGACGGCCTTGTAGGCGGCGATGCCGCCGGTGACGCCCAGGACGACCCGCCGGCCCGAGAGGATGCTGGAGGAGTCGACGCCGGCCACGGTCACAGGTGCGCTCCCGGCGTGCCGGGGCTCATGGCGCCTTCGCTCAGGCCCCGGGACCCGGCTCGTCGTCGGCGTCGGCCGGCACGGTGGCGGCGCCGGGGTCGATCACGGCGCTGATGGCGGGTGCGGCTCCGTCGACCCCGGCCCCGGCCTCGCCCTCGGCCGCGAGCTCCTCGGGGTCGGGCCGGTGGAAGGTGGCCTTGGCGGCGGCCACCTCCTCGAAGGCGATGGTGAGGGGCTTGCCCGACACCGAGGTCACCTGCGGAGGCACCACCACGCCGAGGCCCTCGCCGAGCTGGTTGTAGTACGAGTTGATCTGACGGGCCCGCTTGGCCGAGAGGGCGACGAGGGTGAACTTCGAGTCGACCTTGTCGAGCAGCTCCTCGATCGGCGGGTCCATCAGTGTGGGGCGGCGCTGTGCCATCAAACTCCCTCGGAGGGTCCGGTGCCCGACAGAGGCGGGGCACCGCGACGGTGGCCATCGAGTATACCGGTCACCTCCCCCATGGCCCTCTCGAGGTCGTCGTTCACCACGACGTACGGCGTGAGCGAGCGCCCCAGGCGCTCCTCCTCCCTGCCCTTGGCCAGCCGCCGCTGCACCTCCTCCTCCGAGTCGCCCCGGTGGCGGAGCCGCTCGGCCTGCACCTCCGGCGAGGGCGGCACGAGGAGCACGAGGAGGGCCTCGGGGTAGCGGGCCAGCACCTGCCGGGCGCCCTGGAGGTCGATCTCGAGAAGGACGTCGCGACCGGGGGGCGGGTCGGGGACCGGCGTGCCGTAGCGGTGCCCGATGAACTCCGCCCACTCGAGGAAGCGGCCGGCGGCCACCGCCTCGGCGAAGGTCTCGGGGTCGACGAAGGTGTAGGCCTCGGGGTCCTCACCGCCACGGCGCGGGCGCGTCGTCCACGACCGGCTGAGCCACAGCTTGGGATCGCGTGCGACGAGACGGGAGACGAGCGTCCCTTTCCCCGCCCCGCCGGGACCGGAGATGACGACGATCAGCGAGGATCAGGTCTTGGCTGTGTGCGACAGCAGGGCCTCGCGCTGGTTCACGCCGAGTCCCTGCAGCCGACGGCTCTCGCTGATGCCGACCGAGTCCATGAGCCGCCGCGCCTTGACCTTCCCCAGACCGGGCAGGGACTCGAGGACCGACAGCACCTTCATCTTGCCCACCGTCTCGTCGCCTTCGGCCTTGTCCAACAGCTCGGCGAGGCTCAGCGAGCCCATCTTCAGCTTCTCCTTGACCTCGGCACGCTCACGGCGGACCTTGGCCGCCTTGTCGAGCGCAGCCTGGCGCTGCTCAGGGGTGAGTGCGGGAGGTTGCGGCATGCCGGCCACCTTAGCGTCCCCCCCGGGGGGGGTCAGCTGCCCTTTCGCGCCGCGCACGCACGACCTCCTCGAGCAATTCGCCGGCGGCGCGCTCGGGATCGGCGGCGCCCGTCACCGCTCGTCCGACCACCAACAGCTCGGCCCCGGCGGCGACGGCCGCCGCCGGGGTGGCCGCCCGTGCCTGATCCTGCGTGGGCCCGCCCGGGAGGCGGATGCCCGGCACCACCGTCACCAACCGGGGAGCCACACGACGCACAACGGGAAGGTCGGCGGCGGCGCAGACGACCCCCCCACAGCCGGTCTCGGCGGCCAGGGCGGTCCGGGCGGCCAGCTCGTCGCTCGGGGCCTCGGCCGCGCTGGTGAGCACGGTCACGCCGAGGACGCACGGGGAGGGCACCCCCGCCGCCGCCGCCCCGGCCGCCATCCCCTCCACGGCGGCCCGGAGCATGTCGGCCCCGCCCTGGGTGTGGACGGTGGTGAAGGCGGCCCCCAGGCCGCCGATGACGTTGGCGGCCCGGCGGACGGTGGTGGGGATGTCGTGCAGCTTGAGGTCGCAGAAGACCCGGTACCCCTCGACGGTGAGCGCCGAGACGGTCTCCGGCCCCGCCGCGCCGAAGAGCTCGAGGCCGACCTTGGCCACCCCGAAGAACGGCCGCAGCCGGCGGGCGAGGCGCAGCGCCACGACGAGGTCGTCGACGTCGAGGGCGAGGACGAGGTGCTGGCGGGGGTCCTCGTTCACGGCCCGCCCGGCTCCTGCACCTGGGCCGGTCCCGGGGCCACGTCGCCGTCCGGTGCGGTGCCTGTGGCCGGTGGCGGCGGAGCGGCGCCCGAGTGCACGGCGCCGACGAGCTCCGCCACCGAGGAGACCCCGTGCCAGCGGCACCAGCGGCGCAGGCCCGACAGGACCCGGGCCGGGGCCCGGGGGTCGCGGAAGGTGGCGGTGCCCACCTCGACGGCGTCGGCCCCGGCCAGGAGGAGCTCGACGGCGTCGACGCCGCGCTCGACGCCGCCCACTCCGACGATCCCGGCCCCGGGGAAGGCGGCCCGGGCGTCGTGGACGGCCCGGACGGCCACGGGCCGGATGGCCGGCCCCGACAGCCCGCCCCCGGCCGGCCCC
>JAGWNV010000064.1 GCA_028872975.1 Acidobacteriota bacterium | reverse complement strand
GCCCCGACACCACCGTCACCCCGGCCAGGGCGAGGCACCGGCCCATGTCCTCGGCGACCTCCCGTCCCACCGTGCTGGCACTGCGCGTGCCCACCACCCCCACCCGGGGTGCGGCGTCGAGCACGCCGATCGCACCCTGGCCGAAGAGCACGGCGGGCGCCTCCTCGTCGCCGGCCAGCGCCGCCGGATAGCCGTCGTCGCCGAGCACGGCCACGGCCACGTCGGCCTGGGCGCACCGGCGCGCCCAGACGGCGGGGGCGGTGCGTCCCAGTGCCGTTCGCAGGCGGCCGTCGGGGTCCTCGGGGTGCACCCCGTCGGCCAAGGCCTGCCAGGCGGCCGACGCCGTCCGGCCGGCGAGCAGCCGCCGCAGCCGCCTTGGAGAGAGCCCCAGAGCGGCCAGGGCCGACGCCCGACCGTCCACCACCGACAGGTGGTCGACCGGCGCCGCGGCCCCGCTCACCGGCCCACCAGCAACGTGTCGCGGGCGGCCCGCAGGGCGAGGGCCTCGGCCACGTGCCGGTCCTCGAGCACGCCGTCGGCGCCGTCGCCCTCGTCGTCGGCACCCTCGAGATCGGCGAGGGTGCGGGCCACCCGCCAGACGCGGTGCAAGCCCCGCGCCGAGAGCGACCCGTCCTGCAGCCGACGCTCGAGCACGGTGGCGGCCGCGGGCGAGAGGGGGCAACCGGCCCGGAGCGCCCCGGCGGGGAGCTCGGCGTTGACCCGGACCCCCCGGCCCACCGCCATGCGCCGTGCCCTCAGGACACGCGCCGCCACGATGGCGCTCGGCTCCCCGGGCGCGCCGCCGAGCAGGTCGGCGACGACGGGCCGGCTGAGCGGCACGGCCAGGTCGAAGCGGTCGAGGAGCGGGCCCGACAGCCGCCGCCCGTAGCGGGCCCGGGCGCTGTCGGTGCACCGGCAGGCGCCGAGGATGCTGCCCTCGCCGCACGGACAGGGGTTCATGGCCCCGACGAGCAGGACCCGGGCGGGCAGGTCCGCCGACCCCCGCGCCCGGCGCACCCGCACCACCCCGTCCTCGAGGGGCTGGCGCAGGGCGTCGAGCACGGCCGCCGGGAACTCGGCCAGCTCGTCGAGGAACAGCACGCCGCCGTGGGCGAGGCTGAGCTCCCCCGGTCGCAGCCAGGCGCTCCCTCCGCCCACGAGCGACACCTCGGTGGCGCCGTGGTGCGGGGCCCGGAACGGCGGCGTGGTGGCCAGGGCCCCACCGGGCAGGGGCACCCCTGCGGCGGAATGGATCCTCGTCACCTCGAGGGCCTCGTCGTGGCCGAGGGGCGGCAGGAGGGCAGGCAGGCGCGACGCCAGCATGGTCTTGCCCGACCCCGGGGGGCCGACCAGGAGCAGGTGGTGGCCGCCGGCGGCCGCCACCTCGAGCGCCCGCCTGCCGAGCGCCTGGCCGCGGACCTCGGCCAGGTCGGCCACCGGGGCCGCCGGCGAGACGGCAGCCGGCGCCGGTTCGCACCACTGCCGCCGGCCCACGAGGGCGTCCACCACCTCTACGAGCGTCCTCGCCCCACAGGCTCGCGGGGAGACGAGACGGGCCTCGGGGACACAGGCCAGGGGCACGACGACCCGGGCCGTGCCCAGCGCGGCGACCATGGGCACGATCCCCGGCACCGGCCGCAGCGCCCCATCGAGGCCGAGCTCGCCGACGAAACCGGTGCCCTCCACGTGGACGGCGCCGAGCGCCTGGGTGGCGGCCAGGACCCCGACGGCCACGGGCAGGTCGAGGCCGGCGCCGCTCTTGCGCAGTGCGGAGGGCGCCAGGTTGACCGTCACGCGCGACTGGGGCCACTTGAGCCCGCTCGAGAGCACGGCGGCGCGCACCCGGTCGCGCGACTCGCGCACGGCGGCGTCGGGCAGGCCCACGACGGTGAACGACGGGAGGCCGCTCGAGACGTGGACCTCCACGTCCACGCCGCGGCCCTCGACGCCGAAGAGGGTGGCCGAAGAGATGGTGGCGAGCACGGTGGCTCCCTTCACGCCGGCGGCCGGGGCCGCCCGTCTGCAGGAAGAGGGCCGCTCCACCACCGGGCGCCGGCCACACGAAGCGCCGGGGCGACCCTAGGTCACGGCTGTGTCGGTTCCCCAGGGGAGCGACAAGGCGCGGTCCACGTCGAGGGCCTCGAGCAGGCGCCGGTCGTGGGAGACGACGAGGAGTGTCCCGCCGAAGTCGGCCAACGCCTCCTCGAGCTGCTCGATGGCGGGGAGGTCGAGATGGTTGGTGGGCTCGTCGAGCACGAGGAAGTTGACGCCCCGGCCCTGGAAGCCGGCCAGGGTGGCCCGGGTCCGCTCGCCCGGCGAGAGGGAGGAAGCGGGACGGGCCAGGTGCTCGGCGCCGAGGCCGAATTTCGCCAGGAGGGCGCGGGCCTCGGTCACGGCCAGGGCGCTCGACGCCACCATGTCGTCGAGGAGCGAGCCCTCGCCGGCGGGGTGCCGCTCCTGGGCCATCTCCCCCACCACCACCGAGGGCCCCAGCCAGCGGGTGCCGGCGCTCAAAGGGAGCCGGCCGAGGAGCGCCCCGACGAGGGTCGACTTGCCGGCGCCGTTCGGGCCCACCAGCGAGAGCCGCTCGCCCCAGGCGATCTCCAGGTCGACAGGACCGAGGGTGAAGTCGGGGCGCCGGACGACGGCGCCGTCGAGGCGCGCCACGACCTCGCCGGCGCGCCGGGCCTCGCCGATGGTGAAGCGCAGCTGCCAGCCCTCCCAGGGCTTGTCGACCACGGCGAGCCGGTCGAGGGCGCGCTCGGTGCGCCGGGCCCGCGAGGCGAGCTGCTCGGTGCGGTCCACCCGGAAGCCCCGCTGGGCCTTGTCGTTGTCGCGTGGCGCCTTCTGTTGGCGCCGGACGCCGGACTGGGCCCACTGCCGCTCGCGTTGGGCCCGGTCCCGGAGGCCCTGCCGGCGCGCCACGTAGGTGGCGTGGGCCTCGGCAGCGTGGCGCCGGGCGGTGGCCCGTTCCTCCACGTAGGCCGCCCAGCCGCCCCCGAAGAGCCGGGCGGTGTGGTCGTGGTCGTCGATCTCGAGCACGTCGGTCACCGTCCGCTCGAGGAAGGCACGGTCGTGGGAGACCACCACCAGGGGGCCGGCCACTCCCAGCACGAAGGACTCGAGCCTGGCCAGGCCGTCGAAGTCGAGGTCGTTGGTGGGCTCGTCGAGGAGGGTGATGCCGAAGCGCGACAGCACGACGGCGGCGAGGCCCACCCGGGCCCGCTGGCCCCCCGAGAGCGCCGCCACGGGCTGGTCCGCCGACGCCGCCCCCAGGCCGAGGTCGTCGAGGACCGCCTCGATCCGGGCGTCGAGACCGTCGGGAGCGAGGGTGGCCAGGCGGGACAGGGCCGCGTCGTAGCGGTCACCGGCTCCCCCCGTGCCGCCGGCGAGGGCGGTGGCGGCGGCGGCGAGGGCCTCTTCGGCGCCGGCCACGCCGGTGGCCCGGTGCAGCAGCCGCCGGACGGTGTCGCTCCGGCCCTGGACGGGCTCCTGGGCGAGGTAGCCCACCACCGTGTCGGGCGGCTGGAGGTGCACCGTCCCGGCGTCGGGGCGGAGCTCCCCGGCGAGGAGCCTGAGCAACGTGGACTTGCCGACGCCGTTCGGACCGACGACGCCGAGGCGCATGCCGGGGCCGACGACGACCGACACGTCGCGCAGCACGGCCGAGGCACCCCGGTCGAGGCGGAGCCTCGTGGCGACCAGGGTGGGCGTGCCGCGCCCGGCGGCGGGAGAAGGACGGGGCACGAGCGGACCTCCGGAGACGGATCGGACGACGGACCTGGAGGTCGCTCAGCGCATCGCCACGATCCTACCGGCGGGACGTCTGGCGCCGCCGCGTCCGTTCGGCGGAGGCCGGGAGGGCCGTTGGTATGGTCGGCCATGGCCCGCCTCGTGGCCGACCTCGGCCCGCTGCGCCGGCACCGGCACTTCCGCCTCCTCTGGAGCGGCCAGCTGTCGAGCGCCATGGGCAGCCAGCTCACCGTCGTGGCGGTCTCCCTCCAGGCCTACCGGCTCACCCACTCGACCTTCGTGGTGGGCCTCGTCAGCCTGGTCCAGCTCCTCCCCCTCGTGGCCGGGTCGATCGGGGGAGGCCCGGTGGTCGACGCCACCGACCGCCGGCGGGTCCTCGTGGTGACCCAGTTCCTCATGGCGCTGTGCAGCGCCGGCCTGGCCGTGAACGCCGCGCTCCCCCATCCGGCGCTGTGGCCGGTGTTCGCCTCCACCGCCGCCTCGGCCCTCTTCCAGGGGACGAACAACCCGGCCCGGCGGGCCGCCATCACCGCCGTCGTCCCCCCGGCGGAGATCACCGGAGCCGTGGCCCTCCAGACGATGCTCGTCCAGTGGGCCTTCGTGGTGGGCCCGTCGCTGGCGGGGCTGCTCATCGCCGGCGCCGGGCTGCCCGTCGTCTACGCCATCGACGTGGCCAGCTTCCTCGTCGCCATCGCCTTCACCCTCCCCCTGCCTCCCCTCGTGCCCGAGGGCGGCGGCCGGCGCGCCGGGGTGGAGTCCATCGCCGAGGGGCTGCGGTTCCTCCGCGGCCAGCGCCTCCTGGCGGCGACGTTCTGGATCGACCTCGACGCCATGATCTTCGGCATGCCCCGCGCCGTGTTCCCCGCCATCGGCATCGGCCTGTACCACGGGGGCGCTGGCACCGTCGGCCTTCTCTTCGCCGCGCCGGGCATCGGGGGCCTGGCCGGGTCGCTCCTGAGCGGCTGGATGGAGCGCATCGACAACCAGGGACGCGGCGTCGTGATCTCGGTGTGCCTGTGGGGGGCGGCCATCGCCGCCTTCGGCCTCGTCCCGGTGGCCTGGGCCGGGGTCCTCCTCCTCGCCCTCGCCGGCGCCGCCGACCTCGTCTCGGCGGTCTTCAGGGCGTCGATCCTCCAGACCACCACCCCCGAGCGCCTCCAGGGACGGCTGTCGGGCATCTACTTCGCCGTCGTGGCCGGCGGTCCCCGCCTCGGGGACGCCGAGACCGGCGCCGTCGCCGCGCTGGCCGGCCCCCAGGTGTCGGTGTGGTCCGGGGGGCTCGCCTGTCTGGCCGGAGTGGGCCTGCTCCTGTGGCGGGTGCCCCAGCTGTGGGGGGTCCGCCGGGGCGCCGAGGGGCGCGGCGTCGAGCCCCCGCCGGGCGAGGCGCTCGGGATCGCCGAGGCGACGGCCGAGCTGAGCGAGACCGACCTGCCCTGAGACCGCCGACGCCCCGGTACGGTGGGCCGGTACCGGCCGCCGCAGGTCCCCGACCAAGGAGCACTCGACCCGTGACCGTCGACGAGATGCCATCGCTCGAGATCCCCGACGAGGTGAAGTCCGCCGTCCCCGAGTACGACGGCGGCGACGGCGCCGTCGTGGTCGTCGACCTCCAGGGCGTGGTGCTCGGGCTGAACGGACCGGCCGAGGAGCTCTTCGGCATGTCGTCGGCGGACATCGCCGGCGAGTTCGTCGAGATGCTCGTCCCCTCCGACCGCCGCTGGGGCCACCAGGCCTACCGCCGGGGCTACCAGGTCGAGCCCCGGGACCGGGAGATGGACCCGGGGCTCTACCCGGAGGCCGAGACGGCCGAGGGCGGGCTCGTCCCCATCCACGTCCGGCTCCAACCGGTGACCGTCGGCGGCAAGCTCTACGTCGCCGCCCACGTGGGGCGCGACGAGTCGCCCCGGCCCCCCAAGGACTGACGACCTACAAGGTGGCGCAGGCCGCCGCCGCCTCCTGCGCGGCGCGCCGCGCCGCCCCGCCCGAATCGCGGGCCAGGCGGGCCAGATGGCGGACGCGGCCGGGCCGGCGGGCGACGTAGCGGAGCGCCCGGGCCACGTCGACCGAACCGTCGGACTCGAGGAGCTCGAACACCCCGTGGTCGAGCAGGCCGTCCTCGGGCCGGTCGCTCACCACCCGGAACACCGACCAGGGCCGGCCCCGCGCCTCGCAGACCTCGGCCACCGCCGAAGTCTCCATGTCGAGGGCCACCACCCCGCGCTCGACGAGGGAACGGATGTGGTCGTCGTCCAAGATGAGCTCGGCCGTGGTGAGCAGCACCCCGGCCGGGCGGCGGTCGCCGAGTGGCGCCGGGGTGTAGCGCCGGCCGCTGGCGAGGTCCTCGACCGCCTCGGGCGCCACCGAGTCGCCCACCGATCCCCCCGGCCCGATCCCCCCGGCGATGCCGCTCACGACCACGTGGTCGAAGCCGGCGGCGTCGAGGAGCCGCCCGGTCGCGGCCCTGGCCTCGTCGGGTCCCACCCCGATGAGGGCGACGGTGACCTCGGCGCGCCCGGCCCGCCCCACGTGGACGGGAAGGGTCCCGAGCCGACTCGGCTCGGCCCCCAGCGCCCGCACGAGGGGACGCAGCTCCGAGCGCATGGGCGCCAGGGCCAGCACCTTGGGGGCGGCCGGAGCCACCGCTCAGCGTCCCTCGAAGGTGGGCTCGCGCCGCTCGGCGAAGGCCCGCATGGCCTCGGCGGTGTCGGCGGTGCCGAAGTTCACCGTCTGGCTCCGGGCCTCGTCCTCGAGGGCCTGGGCCATCGACACCACCGATCCGTTGTTGAGCAGGCGCTTGGTCAGAGACAGCGCCAGCGGCGGTCCCGCCGCCAGTCGGCGGGCCCAGTCGTCGACGAAGGCGTCGAGCTCGTCGTCGGGGACGACCCGGTTCACGAGCCCGTAGGCGGCCGCCTCCTCGGCGGAGAGGACGTCGGCGAAGAAGGCGATCTCCTTGGCCCGGTGCAGCCCGACGAGGCGCGGCAGCAACCACGACGAGCCCCCGTCTACGGACAGGCCCCGCCGGGAGAAGATCTCCGACAGCCGGGCGCCGGCGCCGGCCACGGTGAGGTCGCACTGCAGGGCGATGCTCGCCCCGGCGCCAGCGGCGATGCCGCCGATCTTGGCGATGGTCGGCTGGGGGAGCCGGTGGAGGGCCAGCATGGCCTCGCCGAAGAGCCGCATCCGGTACAGGTGCGGGTCGGCCGGGGCCCCGCCCACGCCGGCCGGGTCGGCGATGTCGGCCCCCGAGCAGAAGGCCCCGCCGGCGCCGGTGAGCACGAGCACCCGGTCGTCACGTCGCTGGGCCGTCTCGCCGAAGACCGCCAGCAGCTCCCGCCACATCGTGGCGTTCCCGGCGTTCTTGCGCTCGGGCCGGTTCAAGGTGACGGTCACGATGCCCTCGTGCCGGTCCACCAGGATGGTCTCGGTGCTCCCCACCGCCACTCCCGTCGTCGTGCCCGGCCTGCGCACGCCGGCCGCCGCTCACCCTAGCGACGCCGGGGGCGCCGTCCTCAGCCGACGGCCTCGAGGACCGACACCACCGGCACCCCGCCGGGACCGGGCCCGAGGGCGGCCACGTCGAGCCGGACGTGGCGCACCACCGTCCCCGGTGGCTTCGCCTCGGCCAGCCACCGGCCGGCCAGGCGCCGGAGCCGGCGCAGCTTGCCCGGGGTGACGGCGTCGAACCCGGTGCCGAAGGCGCCCGAGGTGCGGGTCTTCACCTCGCAGAAGACGGCCTCGGCGCGTCCGGGGTCGAGGAGGACGAGGTCCAGCTCGCCGCCTGCCACCCGCCAGTTGCGGGCCAGGACGCGATAGCCCCGGCCCTCGTACCAGGCGGCCACGGCCTGCTCGCCTCTGTCGCCGATGCCCCGGCGTCGGTCGGTCACCCCCCGGTTGTCGCGCCCGGGTGTGACGCTCAGCCGTCGCGTTCGGGCAGCCGCTCGACGTTGACGTCGCGGAAGGTGAGGACCCGGACGTGGGGGACGAATCGGGCGGGCCGGTACATGTCCCACACCCAGGCATCGTCGAGCTCGAGCTCGACGCAGGTCGGCGTCGAGGAGTCCCGGACCGTGACCTTCACCTCGTTGGCGAGGTAGAATCGCCGCTCGGTCTCGACGACGTACCGGAACAGCGGCAGCACGGTCCGGTACTCCTGGACGAGGGCCAGCTCGATCTCGGCCTCGTATCGTTCGAGATCCTCTTCGCTCATCGCTGAGCCACCCTCGCGCCGTTCGGGCCCGGCGACAACGTGGGCCCGGGCAACGGCCCCGTCACGGCCGGACGGCCCGCTTCTCCCGGATCTTGGCGGCCTTGCCCACCCGGCCCCGCAGGTAATAGAGCTTCGCCCGCCGGACGTCGCCCCTGGTCACCACCTCGATCTTGGCCAGGATCGGGGAGTGGACGGGGAAGGTCCGCTCCACCCCCACCCCGAAGCTCACCTTGCGGACCGTGAAGGTCTCCCTGGCGCCGGTGCCCTGGCGCCGGATGACCGGGCCCTGGAAGACCTGGACCCGCTCCCGGTTGCCCTCCACCACCCGGACGTGCACCTTGAGGGTGTCCCCGGGGCGGAAGTCGGGGACGTCGTCCCGCAGCTGCTCGCGGTCGACGATGTCGGTGGGGTTCCTGGCGCGCGTCCTTGGAAGAGCCTGTTCGAGCGACCCGGTGCTGGTGTCACCTGGGCGAACGGCGCACGTCGCAGGGCTGCGGGCGGGCACCGGAAGGGGTCAGGATACCGCCGCCACCGGCACCGACGCACCCCGAGGCCCCACCCGGCCCGGCCGGCGGCGGCCCCGACCCGGGCCCCCCGGTCAGCCCTCGGCCGGGCCGAGCTCCTCGAGGAGCCGGCGGTCCTCGTCGGAGAGCCCCCCGCTCGCCTCGAGGAGGTCGGGTCGCCGCTCGAGGGTCCGCCGCAGGGCCATGGCCCGGCGCCACCGCCGCACCCGGCCGTGGTCGCCCTGGCGGAGGACCTCGGGCACCTCCCAGCCCCGGAAGCTCGCCGGGCGGGTGTACTGGGGGTACTCGAGGAGCCCCTCGGCGAAGCTCTCCTCGGCCGCCGAGGCCTCGTTGCCGAGCACCCCGGGCAGAAGCCGCGTCACCGCCTCGATCACGACGAGGGCGGCCACCTCCCCGCCGGCGAGCACGTAGTCGCCGATGGAGAGCTCGTCGTCGACGAGATGGTCGACCACGCGCTGGTCCACCCCCTCGTAGCGGCCGCAGAGCAGGGAGAAGCCCTCCGAGGGGGCGCCGGCCCCCTCGGCCAGACGCCTGGCCATCTGCTGGTCGAACCGCCGGCCGCCGGGGCCGAGGAGCAGGAGCGGCCGAGGCGGGTCGGCGCCCTCCACGGCGCCGAAGATGGGCCCCGGGGCGAGCACCATGCCGGCCCCCCCGCCGAAGGGGGCGTCGTCGACGCTGCGGCGCGGGTCGGTGGCCGCCGAGCGGAGGTCGTGGACCCGGAGGTCGACGATCCCCTCGGCCCGGGCCCGGCCGAGCAGTGACCCACCGGCGTAGTGGCCCACGAGGTCGGGGAAGATCGTGAAGACGTCGATGCGCACGGCGGGCCTACGCCTCGAAGAGGCCGGCCGGAGCCTCGACGACGACGCGCCCCGGCGCTCGGCGGACCACGAAGCGGACCGGGACGAGCGTGCCGTCCTCGAGCTCGAGCAGGTCGCTCGCCGGGTTGGACACCACCGCCGCCACCGTCCCGACGGGGGTCCCCTCGCCTGTCACGACCTCGACACCCACGAGCTCGTGGACCCAGAGGGCGTCTGTGTCCTCGAGGGGGGCGGCCCGCAGGAGGGTGCCCCGCAGGGCGTCAGCCTGCTCCCTCGTGTCGATGCCGGCGAAGGTCATGAGCCACCGGTGGCCGAAGGGGCGGCACCTCGAGACCTCGAGGACGCCGGCGTCGGTCTGGAAGGTGACACCGGCGGCGGCCCGCTCGGCCCGGTTGGTCACGAGCTCGACGACGACCTCTCCGAGAAGGCCGTGCGGCTTCACGACCCGGCCGACCTCGAGGAGGGGGCTGCCGGCGCCGGGCCGGCTGTCGGCGCCGGGCCGGCCGTCCTCGCCGGGCGGGCCGTCCGGGCTAGTCGTCGACGAAGTCGACGTTGGTCTCGACCCCGTCGCGCGAGCCGGCCACGCGCACCAGGGTGCGGATGGCCTGGGCCACCCTGCCCCGCCGGCCGATCATCCGGCCCATGTCCCCGGGGGCGACGTGGATGCGGAAGCGGGTGGTCCGCCCCGAGTCGTCGGCTTCGATGACCACGGCGTCGGGCTCGTTTGCGAGGGACCTCGTGAGGTAGGAGAGCACGACCCGGGCCGTGCCCCCCTCGACCCTGTTGCCGAGGTCGTCCTCGACGTCGTCGCCGACCTCGTTGCCGGGGCCGGCCCGGTTGCCGGCGTCGTCGAGCGCGTCGGTCACTTGGCCGCCTGCCCTTCGAACTCCTCCCACGCCCCGGACCGGCGCAGGAGCTTCTCGACCCGCTCGGTGGCCTGGGCCCCCTGGCGGAGCCACTTCACGGCCTTGGCGTTGTCGATCTCCACCACGGCCTCGCGCTCGGCAGCGGAGCGGCCCCGGGGGGCGTAGGTGCCCACGATCTCGATGAACCGGCCGTCGCGCGGGGAGCGCCCGTCGGCGGCCACCAACCGGTAGGTCGGCTGCTTGGTCTTGCCCATCCGCATGAGGCGGAGCTTCACGGCCACTGGTCGAACTCCCTCGTCTCGGGCCCCGGCGTGCGCCCTGCCCTGCTCGGCGTCCCTCGCCGCCCGGGCGGGGGGACCTCCCATTCTGGCCCCTGGCGGGGGCCCCGGCGAACCGCCCCGCCGCCACGGCGGTGCGGGCCGGTCAGCGCCCCCCGGCCTGCCGGGGCCCCTTCGGGGTCACCCGGCCGCCCTTCTTCTTGCCCTTCGCCCCCCGGCCGCCGCCCCGCCCTCCGGGGCCGGGCCCCCCCGCCGGGCCCTCGCCGGGCAGCCCGAGGCCCTCGAGCCCGCCGCGCCCACCGGCCGGCCCGGCCAGGCCGGCCAGG
>JAGWNV010000063.1 GCA_028872975.1 Acidobacteriota bacterium | reverse complement strand
CCCACGTCCCGGAACACCGTCGTCCCCTCGGCCAGGGCGGCCGCCACGGCCAGCACCGGGACCTCGTCGAGCCCGGTGATCTCGGCGGCGGCGACGTCGGTGCCGACGAGCGGGGCGCTCGCCACGTGCAGGTCGGCCACGGCGGCCATGGCGCCGGGGGCCTCGACGGGGACCTCCTCGACGGCCGCCCCCATGCGCCGCAGGACCTCGAGGTACCCCCGGCGGCCCGCCCCTGCGTAGACGCCCTCCACCACCACCTCGCTCCCGGGCACCACCGTGGCGGCCACCACCCAGAACGCCGCCTGGGAGGGGTCGGCGGGGACCTCGAGGTCGAAGGCCCGCAGCCGCCCCGGCTCCACCCGGACGACCGCGGCGCCGTCCTCGGTCGTCTCGCTCACCCGGGCGCCCGCCAGGGCCAGGAGCTCCTCGGTGTGGCGTCGGGTGGGCACCCGCTCCCGGACGACGGTGGTCCCCTCGGCGCCGAGCCCGGCGAGGAGCACGCACGACTTCACCTGGGCGCTCGGCACGGGCGGGGCGTAGTCGATGGCGCGGAGCCGGCCGCCGGTCACCTCCAGGGGAGGCAGGCAGCGCTCGCCGCGTCCCTCGACGGCCGCCCCCATGGCCCGCAGGGGCACGGCGACGCGGTCCATGGGCCGGCTCGACAGTGAGGCGTCTCCTTGGAGCACGACGTGGAGCGGGTGCGCCGCCACCAACCCGGCCACGAGCCGCATGGTGGTGCCGGAGTTGCCGCAGTCGAGCGGCCCTTCGGGCCCCCTGAGTGCCGCCACGCCGTCGACGACGGCGGTCCGTCCGGGCCGGGGGCGGCCGGCCTCGGCCGAGACGGTGGCGCCGAGGGCCCCGACCACCGCGGCGGTGCGGGCGACGTCCTCGCCGTCGGAGAGCCCGAGCAGCCGCGACGACCCCTCGGCCACGGCGGCGAGCAGGAGGGCGCGATGGGAGATCGACTTGTCGCCGGGCACCCGGACCCGGCCCTGCAGGGGCGTCCCCCCCACCACCTCGAGGACGTCGGTCATGCCAGGGGCCGGGCCCCGGGGCGGTAGCCCCGTGCCGTGAGGGCGGCGGCGAACCGTTCGGCCGCCTCGGCGTCGACGACGACGACGAGGACCCCGCCGGTGGCCTCGGCGCTGTGGGCGATCTCGAGGTCGGAGATGTTCACCCCGAGGTCCCCGGCCGTGGTCGTGATCTCGGCCAGCACGCCGGGACGGTCGGGCACCGGCACCCGTAGCTCGACGAGCCGCTCGGGGCGCACGGCGCCGGCCGGGAGGGCCCGTCGGGCGTCGGCGGCCCGGCGGAGGGTGGCCAGGAGCCCGTGGCGGTCGTGGGCCGCCACCTGGTCGCGCACCCGGCCCAGCTCCGAGACGAGGGCGTCGAGGCCGGCCACGATGGCCGGGGCGTTCTCCACGCAGACGTCGGGCCAGATCCCCGGTGAGCCGGCCGCCACCCGGGTCATGTCGCGAAACCCCCCGGCGGCCAGGCGGAGCAGGGCGGCGTGCTCCTCGGCGCGGCGGTCGGCCAGGTTCATGAGGGTGGCGGCGGCGAGGTGGGGCACGTGGGAGACGAGGGCCACGAGCGCGTCGTGGTGCTCGGGCGAGAGCGACAGGACCTCGGCGCCGAGGGACGCCGCCACGGTCCGGACGAGGGCGTAGGCGCTGGGGTCGGTGGCCGCCGTGGGCGTGAGCACCCAGGTGGCGCCCACGAAGAGCCCCGGGTCGGCGCCGCCCAACCCCACCTGCTCGGAGCCGGCCATGGGGTGGCCCCCCACGAACCGGGGGTCGCCCACGGCGGCGACCACCGGGGCCTTCACACCGCCCACGTCGGTGACCGCCGCGTCGGCGGCCAGGCCGGCCTGGCCGAGCACCCGGGCGACCTCCCCGGCCACCTCGCCCACCGGGGTGGCCACGAAGGTGACCTCGGCGGAGGCGTCCTCCCCGGCGGCGTCGACGACGCCCGCCGCCACGGCGGCGTCGACGGCGGCGGGGTCCCGGTCCCGGCCGGTCACGTGCCAGCCCCGCGACCGCAGGGCCAGGCCGATCGAGCCCCCGATCAGCCCCAGGCCCACCAGGGCCGCCCGGCGGGGGCCGCCCGAGCGCGCCGGGTCACTCGGGGAGGTCATCGCGCAGGGCCCGGGCTCCCTGGAGGTAGACGTGGTGGAGCCCCTGGCGGGGCCGGTCGGTCACCAGGTGGGCCAGCACCCGGATGCACCGGGGGGTGGCCCCGGGCACGGCGATCTCCGAGGCGCACAGCAGTGGCACGTCGCCGAGGCCCATCGTGCGCGCCGCCGTGGCCGGGAAGAGCGAGACGACGTCGGGGGTGGTCGTGAAGACGACGCTGATGAGGTCCTCGTGCGCCACCCCGTTGCGCTCGAGCATGGCGGTGAGCAGCTCGACGGTCCGCTCGGTCACTTGCTCGGGGGTGTCGGCGTCGACGGTGGTGGCACCCCGCAGGGCCCGCACGGCCTGGTCCATGGCCGGGCCATGCTACCGACGGGGCCGCTCGGCCCCGCCTGTCCGGGACCTCGCCGGGGCCCCCGGCCGACGCCGGCCTGGCACCGCCGCCGCCGACAGCGCCTGCAGCTCCGCAGGGGTGAGGGGCCGGAAGCGTCCCGGCCGGAGCGCGGGGTCGGTGACCGGGCCGATCCGGGTCCGCACCAGCCGGCGCACGGGGTGGCCCACGGCCTCGCACATGCGCCGTACCTGCCGGTTGCGGCCCTCGTGGACGACGATCCGGAGCACCCCGGGGCCGAGCACCCCCACGCGGGCCGGGGCGGTGGGGCCGTCGTCGAGCGCCACCCCCTGGCGCAGGGCCCGCAGGGCGCCCGGCCCGGGCACCCCCTCCACCTCGGCGACGTACTCCTTCTCGACCCCGAAGGAGGGATGGCTGAGCCGCTGGGCGAGGTCGCCGTCGTTGGTCATGACGAGGAGGCCCTCGGTGTCGGCGTCGAGCCGGCCGACGGCGAACACGCGGGGCTCGGCGGGCACGAGCGAGACCACCGTGGGCCGGCCCTGGGGGTCGTGGGCGGTGGTGACCACCCCGGCCGGCTTGTTGAGCAGGTAGTGGACGAGGTCGGCCCGCACCGAGAGGGGCACGCCGTCGACCTCCACCCGGGCCGACGACACGTCGACGCGCCGGCCCAGTTCGGCACGCTCCCCGTCGACGGCGACCCGGCCGGCGGCGATGAGCTCCTCGCACGCCCGCCGGCTGCCGAGTCCGGCACGGGCCAGGACCTTCTGGAGGCGCTCGCCCTCCTCAGCCATCCGGACCGGGCTGGAGGCGCTCCTCGAGCCGGTCCATCACCTCGGCCCCGGGCAGCAGGTCCTCCACCGCCGGCAGCTCCGACAGCGAGCCGAGGCCCAGCTTCTCGAGGAAGGCGGCCGTGGTGCCGTAGAGCACGGGCTGGCCCGGGCCAGGTGCCTGGCCGACGGCGGTGATGTAGCCGCGCTGGTGCAGCAGCCGGACCACGCCGTCGACGTTCACGCCCCGCAGGGCGGCGATCTGGGCCCGCGACACGGGCTGCTTGTAGGCGACGATGGCGAGGGTCTCGAGGGCGGCCGAGGACAGCCGGGAGGAGACGCCCTCCATGGCGAAGCGCTCCACGAACGGCGCCATGTCGGGATGGGTCTGGTACCGCCAGCCACCGGCCACGTAGGCGAGGACGAACCCCCGGCCCTCGGCGGCGTACCCCTCGGCCAGGGCCAGGCAGGCGGCCGTCACCTGGTCGACGGGGAGCTCGAGCAGCTCGGCCAGGAGGCTGTCGGGGACCGGCTCCACGGCGGACAGCAGCACTGCCTCGATGGCGCGCTGTTCCTCGCTGAGGATCACTCGCTCAGCCCTCGTACTCCTCGACCGCCCCCGACATGGCCGGGGCCCGCTCCTCCTCCTCGTCGCCGGCGCGCCCGCCGGCGGTCCAGGTCACGACCAGGTCGCCGAAGGTGGTGCCCTGCTCGAGGGCCACCCAGCCCCGCTTGCACAGCTCGAGGAGGGCGAGGAACCGCACGATCACCTGCATCCGGGTCGTGCATTGCGAGGTGAGGTCCCGGAAGGTGGTGGTGCCCTCGCCGGGGAGCCGCTCCTCGAGCTCGGCCACCGCCTCCGACACCGTCACCGCCTCGACCGTGACGTGGGACAGGTCGAGCCCGGGGGCGGGTGCCGGGGCCACGGCGGTGAGGAAGGCAGCCGCCAGCCGCTCGGCGGTGAGCCCGGCCAGGAGGTCGGGCGCGGCGTCCCGGAACTGCTCCTCGAGTCCGGCGGTGCGGGCCAGGCTGCGGGCGGCCCGCTCGACGAGCGAGGCGAAGGTGTCGGCGGCCGCCGCGTAGACCTGGAGCTCGTAGAGCCGGGCCAGGAGCCGGTCGCGCTCCTCGAAGCCGGACAGCTCCTCGTCGTCCTCGACCTCGTCGGGGCCCGGCAAGAGGGCCCGCGACTTGAGCTCCACCAGGATGGCGGCGATCACCAGGAACTCGCTGCACGGCTCCAGGTCGAGGGGACGGCGCTCGGCCAGCTCGGCCAGGAAGCCGTCGACGATCTCGGCGAGGGGGATGTCGTAGACCTCGAGCTTGTGCTCGGAGACCAGGTGCAGGAGCACGTCGAAGGGCCCCTCGAAGACGGGCGTCCGGACGTGGGCGGACATGGCCCGACCCTACCGGCTGGAGAGCGCCGAGCGGCGCATCCGGGGCCCTACCATGACCGTCCATGGCCAGGGTGCTGTCGGGGGTCCAGTCGACCGGGGTCCTCCATCTCGGGAACTACCTGGGGGCCTTCCGGAATTGGGTGTCGTACCAGGAGCACGACGACGCCTACTTCTTCATCGCCGACCTGCACGCCATGACGGCGGAGTACGAGGCCTCTTCCCTGGCCCGCTCCACCTTCGACGTCGCCCTCGACCTGCTGGCCGCCGGCCTCGACCCCTCGCGCTGCACGATCTTCGTCCAGAGCCACGTGCCCGAGCACTCCAGGCTGGCCTGGCTGGTCGAGTGCACGGTCTCCTACGGCGAGCTCACCCGCATGACCCAGTTCAAGGACAAGGGGGCGGAGAACGAGGGGGTGCGGGCCGGGCTCTTCACCTATCCGGCCCTCATGGCCGCCGACATCCTCCTCTACGACGCCGACCGGGTCCCCGTCGGCGACGACCAGCGCCAGCACCTCGAGCTGACCCGGGACGCCGCCAACCGGTTCAACCACCGCTACGGGGAGGTCTTCGTCGTCCCCGAGGCCGCCGTGCCCCTCTTCGCCGCCCGGGTGATGGACCTCCAGGTGCCCACCAGGAAGATGTCGAAGTCGGTCAGCTCCCCCCTCGGCACCGTCCAGATGCTCGACCCACCCGAGGAGATCGAGCGCAAGGTCCGCAAGGCCGTGACCGACACCGGGACCGAGGTCCGCTACGACCCGGCCACCAAGCCGGGGGTCTCGAACCTCCTCGAGCTCCTCGCCGCCGCCACGGGCGGGGACCCCGGCGCCCTCGCCGACGGGTTCGGGGACTACGGGTCGCTCAAGAAAGCCGTCGCCGAGGCCCTCGTCGAGATGCTGGCCCCGGTCCGCGGCCGGGCCGAGGAGCTGCGCCGGGACCCCGGGCACATCACCCGGGTCCTCGAGGAGGGCGCCGAGAAGGCCCGGGCCGTGGCCGGGCCGACGCTCGACCGGGCCATGCGGGCGGCCGGGCTCCTCGCCCCCCCGGGCGGCTTCGCCGGCTGACCCCCGCCTGCCCGACCCGGTCGGGCCGCCACCGTCCTCAGCCGAGGAGCCTGGCCCACTCGTTCAGGAAGGGCTGGAAGACGTGCTGCAGGGCCTGGGGGTAGAGCAGCACCACCAGCAGGGGCAGGAACATCGTGAAGGGCCGGATGCGGTAGTAGCCGGGAAGGAGCCGGGCCGGCAGCAGCCGCTCGACGACGGCGGAGCCGTCGAGCGGCGGGAGGGGGATCGAGTTGAACACGGCCAGGATGACGTTCACGTAGCCGGCCACGAAGACGAGCTGCACCCAGGTGGACTGACTGTCGATGGGGATGAAGAACCCGCTCGGGCCGAACTTGGCCGACACCGGGACGAGGTAGCGGTAGGCGAGGGCGAAGACGACGGCCATGACGACGTTGACGGCCGGACCCACCAGCGCCACGGCCACGTTCTGGTTGCGCGGGCGGCGGAGCTTGCCCACGTTGACCGGGACCGGCTTGGCCCAGCCGAAGACCGACCCCGAGCCGCTGAAGGCGAGGATGGCGGGGAGGATGATCGTCCCGAAGGGGTCCACGTGCTTGACGGGGTTGAGGGTCAGGCGACCGGCCCGCTTGGCGGTGTCGTCGCCGAAGGCGAGGGCGACCACCCCGTGGGAGACCTCGTGGACGATCACCGAGGGGATGAGGGCGGCGAACACGAGCACGGTGAACGCCGAGACGTGATGGGTCCGCACCAGCACCAAGAGCAGCGCCACCACGGCGATCACCCAGATCGTCGTCCGGCGGTCGGGGCCCTGGGGGCGCCGTCCCGGCCCCGGGGC
The DNA here is from genome assembly GCA_028872975.1 of Acidobacteriota bacterium. GTDB lineage: Bacteria > Actinomycetota > Acidimicrobiia > Acidimicrobiales > UBA8190 > UBA8190. The sequence continues at coordinate 4,274 of JAGWNV010000063.1, read as the reverse complement.
CGGCTCCGTCCACGGTCCGCTCATCGGGGCTCGGTTCGAGGGCGGCGAGCCGGCCGGGCCGCTCGGGCGCTCAGTGCTTCGAGGCGCAGTTGATGCAGTAGCGCGTCGCCGGCATGGCCTCGAGGCGGACCGGGTCGATGGGTTGGCGGCACCCCTCGCAGGCCCCGTAGGTGCCCTCCCCGAGCTTGTCGAGGGCCTGCTCGACCTCCTCGAGGGTGTCCCGGAGCTTGGCGGCGAGGGCTTCCACCTCGCCACGCTCCGCGGTCACCTGGCTGGAGTCGGCGAAGTTGGAGTCGTAGGTCAGGCCAGGACCGCCCAAACCCAGCTCCTGGAGCTTGGCCTCGAGGTCTCGCTTCTCCTCCTCCAGGAGGGCGCGATAGTCGACGGTCGGGGCGTCGTTCGCCACAGAGCGAGATTACTGCCCCGATGCGGGCCGGGCGCGCGGATGGGCCCGCTCGTAGACCCGGCGGAGGTGCTCGGAGCCGACCTTGGTGTACGCCTGGGTGGTGGCGATCGAGACGTGGCCGAGCAGCTCCTGGACCACCCGGATGTCGGCGCCGTGGGCCAGCATGTGGGTGGCGCAGCTGTGGCGCAGGACGTGGGGATGGACGAGGTCCTCGAGGCCCACCGCCCTGGCCCGCTTCTTCATGACCAGCCAGATCCCCTGACGGGTCAGCCGGCCCCCCCGGCGGTTCAGGAAGACCGCCTCGGCGTCGCCCCGCCGGGCCCAGCGGGCCGGGGCCAGCTCGGGACGGCCCCCGGGGGCGAGCCAGCGGTCGAGGGCGCCCGCCGCCTGGCGCCCGAGGGGGACCATCCGCTCCTTGTCCCCCTTTCCGAGCACCCGGAGCAGCCCGGTCTCCGAGCCGAGGTCGGGCAGCGACATGCCGGCCAGCTCCGACACCCGCACGCCGGTGCCGTAGAGGACCTCGAGGACGGCCCGGTCGCGGCGGGACAGCGGGTCGTCCCCGCCGACCGACTCGACGAGGTCCGTGACCTGCTCCTCGGAGAGGGCCTTGGGGAGCCGCACCGGCAGGGGCCCGGCCGTGACCTCGGCGGTGGGGTCCCGGGTGGTGACCCCCTCCTCCACGCAGAACCGGTGCAACCCCCGCAGCGCCGCCAGCGCCCGGGCCAGGGAGGCGGGCCCGGTCCCGGACGCCCGCCGGCGGGCCAGGTGCTCCTCGACGGCGGCGAGGTCGGCGTCCTCGACGCCACGGCCGGTCTCGGCCAGGAACCGCTCGTAGGCGGCGAGGTCGCGGCGGTAGGCGGCCAGGGTGTGGCGCGACCGGCCCTGTTCGACGGCGAGCCAGGTCAGGAACTCCTCGCCGGCCCGGCCGAGGGGGTGCCGGGTGGCGAGCCCGGTCACCGGCGGCCCCGGGCCAGGAGCAGCCCGAGGACGGTCTGGGCGTCGGTGAGCTCGCCCCGGGCGACCATGTCGTCGACGTCGCCGAGGGGGACCTCGACCACCTCGATGTGCTCCTCCTCGTGGCCGTGACGGGCGGCGGCGACCGGCGAGAGGTCCCGGGCGACGAAGAGCACGGTCACCTCGTCGCAGAACCCGGGCGTGTTCTCCACCACGGCCAGCTGTTCGAGCGTGCCGGCCCGGACGCCCACCTCCTCCTCGAGCTCCCGTCCGGCGGTGACGGCCGGGAGCTCGCCGTCGACGTCGCGGGTGCCGGCCGGGATCTCGAGGAGCCACCGGTCGACGGCGCCCCGGTACTGGCGGACGAGGAGCACGCTGTCGCGGTCCGTCAGCGGCACCACCGCCACGGCGCCGGGATGACGGACGACGTCGCGGTGGAACAGCGCCCCCTCGGGGGCCCGGAAGGTGGCGTCGACGAGCGAGATCCGCCAACCCTCGTACCGGAGTTCGTCGCCGAGATGGGCGAAGCCGGGGCGCTCGGGCGTCGGGTGCGCCTCGGGATCAGGGCAGGGCACCGACATCGGCGTCGATGTCGAGCAGGCGCGGCAGGCGGCCCTCGGCGCGCACCAGGGCGGCACCCAGGAGCTCCCGGAACAGCGGATGGGCCCGGTCGGGGCGGCTCTTGAACTCGGGATGGGCCTGGGTCCCGACCCAGAAGGGGTGCCCGGGCAGCTCGACGAATTCCACGAGGCGCCCGTCGGGGGACGACCCGGAGCAGACGAGGCCCGCCTCCTCGAGGCGTCCCCGGAACCGGGGGTTCACCTCGAAGCGGTGCCGGTGGCGTTCGGAGACCACTTCGGCGCCGTAGGCGTCGGCCACCACCGACCCCGCCAGGAGCTGGGCGACGTAGGCGCCGAGGCGCATGGTGCCGCCCTTGTCGACCACGTTCTGCTGGTCGTCCATGAGGTCGATGACCGGGTAGGGGGTGAGCGAGTCGAACTCCCGGGAGTTGGCCCGGTCCATGCCGGCGAGGTGGCGGGCGGCGTCGATGACCATGACCTGCAGCCCCAGGCACAGCCCGAGGCAGGGGACGTCGTGCTCGCGGGCGAAGCGGGCGGCGGTCACCTTGCCCTCGATCCCCCGCTCCCCGAAGCCCCCGGGGATGACCATGCCGTCGAGCTGGTGGAGCCGCTCGGTGCCGAGGAGGTCGGGGACCTCCTCGGCCTGGATCCAGTCGACGGCGACCTTGGCGCCGTGGTGGAAGCCGGCGTGACGGAGGGCCTCGACCACCGAGAGGTAGGCGTCGGGGAGGTTGATGTACTTCCCCACCACCCCGATGCGCACGGGCCGGTCCGAGGAGGACACCTGGGAGACGACCCGCTCCCAGGAGGAGAGGTCGACGGGATGACGGACCTCGTCGATCTGGAGCATCTTGCAGACGACCCGGTCGAGGCCCTCCTCGTGGAGCACGAGGGGGATCTCGTAGATGCTCGGGGCGTCGACGGCGGAGATGACGCCCTCCACGGCCACGTCGCAGAGCAGCGAGATCTTGCGCTTGAGGCCGTCGGAGATGGGCTGGTCGGAGCGGCAGACGATCACGTCGGGCTGCACGCCTCGGCCCCGGAGCTCGGTGACCGAGTGCTGTGTGGGCTTGGTCTTCTGCTCACCCGACGGGGCCAGGTAGGGCACCAGGGTGAGGTGGACGTAGCAGACGTTGTCCCGGCCGATGTCGTGGCGGAACTGCCGGATGGCCTCCAGGAAGGGGACGATCTCGATGTCGCCCACCGTCCCGCCCACCTCGACGATGACGATGTCGACGTTCTCGTCGGCCAGCCGGCGGATCCGCTCCTTGATCTCGTCGGTGACGTGCGGGATGACCTGGACGGTCTTGCCCAGGTACTCCCCCAGGCGCTCCTTGCGGATGACCTCCCGGTAGATCGAGCCGGTGGTGGCGTTGGACTTGCGGCTCAGGTTCTCGTCGATGAACCGCTCGTAGTGGCCGAGGTCGAGGTCGGTCTCCCCGCCGTCCTCGGTGACGAACACCTCGCCGTGCTCGAAGGGGTTCATGGTGCCCGGGTCGACGTTGATGTACGGGTCGAGCTTCACCATCGTGACCCGCAGTCCCCGGCACTTGAGGAGCCTGCCCAGCGACGACGCCGTGAGCCCCTTGCCCAGGGAGGAGGAGACCCCGCCGGTGACGAAGACGAACTTCGTCACGATCGGGACCATCCGTGCATCGACCGACGGTACATCACCGCCGGAGGCTACCGGTGGAGCGCGCCCGGGCCTGCCCTCCGGCGGCGGTGCCCAGGAGCTCCTCGGCGTGCCGGCGGGCGGTGGCCGAGCCGGGCCGGCCCGAGAGCATCCGGGCCAGTTCGACGACCCGCTCCTCGCCTTCGACGGCCACGACGCTGGCGGTGGTGCGGCCCCCCTGCTCCACCTTGCGCACCACGAGCTGTCGGGTGGCGAAGGCGGCGACCTGGGGCAGGTGGGTGACGACGAGCACCTGGTGCTCGGTGGCGAGCTCGGCGAGGGCCCGGCCCACCGACAGCGCCGCCTCCCCGCCGACGCCGGCGTCCACCTCGTCGAAGACCATGGTGGGGGGGCCCTCGGAGAGGACCAGGCGGAGGGCCAGCATGGCCCGGGCCAGCTCCCCGCCCGAGGCGACCTTGGCCAGCGGCAGCACGGCCTCTCCGGGGTTGGCGCCGAGGAGGAACTGGACGTCGTCGCCGGGCTCCTCCTCGCCGACGCGGACCTCGAGGCGGGCCTTCGGCATGGCCAGCTCTCGCAGGTGGCGCTCCACGGCACGGGCCAGGTCGGGGGCGGCGGCGCGCCTCGCCTCCCCGACGACGGCCTCCTCGGCCCGGAGTTCGTCGGCCACCCGGGCCAGCTCGCCCTCGAGGGCCCCGGCCCG
>JAGWNV010000062.1 GCA_028872975.1 Acidobacteriota bacterium | reverse complement strand
CGGTGGTGCCCACCGAGGCGGGGTCGGTGCCGGCCACGACGACGCCGCGGGAGTCGACGACGTAGAACCGCCCGGTCCTCCCGGCGTGGAGGTGCTCGACGTAGGTCTCGAGGGGCGAGGGGGAGAGCCAGGAGTAGCCCACGAAGACGGCCTTCGTCTGCCCGCCCACCGAGATGGGGACCCCCATGGCCACGACCGGGACCGACCCGGCCCGCATCACCGACGAGGCGTCGGGCTGGGCGGCGAGGAGCGACTTGATCATGGGCCCGTAGCCGGGGTCGGTGGGCGGGGGGAGGGGGGCGCCCACCGAGTAGGTCTCGAGGGGCGAGCCGGCGAGGTTCACCACGGCGGCGCCGAAGTCGAGGAAGGTGGCGTGGGTGACGAAGGCCTGGAGCCGGGCCTGGTCGGCGGGACTCCCGGCGGTGAGCTGCCAGGTGCCGGAGGAGGCGTAGTCGAGGCCCTCCTTCAGGCTGAAGAGCATGTACTGCTTGCCGAGGCCGGCCAGGGTCCGCTGCATGGTGTCGCGGTCGTTCACGAGGACGCCTTCGGCCTTGGTGTTGGCGGCGGCGGTGAGCCCGAGACCCAGGGCGCCGGTGGTGCACACGAGGGCGATGCTGGCGATGACGGGCCCCAGCCGGCGCAGTCTGGACATGGGTCCAGCTATCGGGTGCCGGGCCACCCCCCTTGACCCCTTTCGTCAGCAGGTGTTGTCGGCACCGTGGGCCGCCCCTCGCCGTCCAGGCACGCACCGCTCGTTGCGCCGGGTCCGCCAGGCGTGAATTGTGCGCCGGATGGGCCGCCGGCCCCCAGCCGGCGAGGAGCCCGCGCCGGCACTCCCCGTGGCCGGCGGCGTCAGGTCCCGGCGTAGTCCTCGGGGCGGACGACCCCGGTGACCGGCTCGCCCCGGAGGAACCGGGCCACGTTGGCGGCGGCCCGCCGGACGGCCTCCTCCACCATGCCGGGCACGAGGGCCGAGTTGTGAGGGGAGCCGAGGACGTTCGGGAGCGAGAAGAAGGGATGGCCCACCCGGAACTCGCCCTGGTGGAAGGGCTCGACCCACCAGGTGTCGAGGCCGGCGGAGAACTCGGGGTGGTCCCGGAGGTGCGCGTAGAGGGCGGCTTCGTCGACCACCGCCCCCCGGGCCACGTTCACGAGGACGGCGTCGGGCTTCATGGTCCGCAGCTGGGGGGTGGAGACGAGGCCGGTCGTGGCGCGGGTGAGGGGGACGGAGAGGACCACGACGTCGCTCTCGGCGAGGACGGCGTCGAGGTCGGCGAGGGTGCCGGCGAAGTCGACCGGCTCGGTGGTCCGGCCGGTGGTGTTGATGGCGAGCACCCTCGCCCCGAGGGCCCGCATCCGCCGGCCGGTGGCCTTGCCGATCCCGCCGAAGCCGACGACGCCGCAGGTGGCCCCCTGGAGCGACCGGGTGAGCGACTGGTCCCAGACGCCGCCGGCCAGCTTGGCGTGGTTCTGGGGGAGGCGCTTCAGGAGGGCGAGGGCCATGGCCAGGGCGTGCTCGGCCATGGGCTCGGCGTAGGCACCCACGTTGCTGGCCACGGTGGCGCCCGGGGGGAGCTCGCCGAAGGGCAGGTGATCGGCCCCGGCCGAGACGAGCTGGACGAAGCGCGCCGGCAGGCCCGGGCCCTCCCCCGGCCGCAGCTCCCGGGAGGCGTTCCAGACGAGGAGGGCGTCGGCCGCGCCCAGCACGGCGGCCCGCTCGGGGTCGGGCACCCGCGACGAGGCGCTGGCGAGCTCGGCGACGTCGGCGAGGGCGTGGCGGAGCAGATCGGTGACGGGCCCGAAGGTGACCGCCACGAGCGGCCGGGACGCCGGCGGGGTCACTCGGTCCTGGCGAAGGCCCACACGGCGAGGGCCAGCATGAGGGCCCCGAAGGCGGCGGTGACGCCGAGCTCGAGGCCGACGGGGAGGTGGAAGGAGCCCCAGCTGAGGGTGGCGCCGAAGGTCCGGGCCACGGCCGGGGTGGTGTGGACGTGGGCGAAGACGGCCCGGCGCATGGGGTCGACGATGTAGGCGAGGGGGTCCAGCCGGGTGAGCACGCTCAGCCACGTCGGGAGCCCGTGGACGGGGAAGAGGGCGCCGGAGAGGAAGAAGAGGGGAAGGACGACGAACTGCATGACGACCTGGAAGGACTCCACCTGGGCCATCCGGGAGGCGAGGGCCGTGCCCAGGGCGGTGACGGTGACGGCGGCGAGGAGCATCTCGCCGGCCAGGGTGAGCAGGAGCGTGGGGGAGTAGGGGACGTCGACGAGCCCGCAGAGGACCAGCATGATGAGGGCCTGGATGGTGGCGACCGTCGCCCCCCCGGCGCACTTGCCCGCCACCAGCGCCCCACGCCGGACCGGGGCCACGAGCATCTCCCGGAGGAAGCCGAACTCCCGGTCCCAGACGATCGACACCGAGGAGAAGATGGCGGTGAAGAGCACCGTCATGGCCACCACGCCCGGGAACATGAAGGTCCGGAAGCTCACCCCGCTGCCCGCCGGCAGGCCCTTGGCCACGAGGGAGGACAGCCCGGTGCCGAGGACGAAGAGGAAGAGCACGGGCTGGACCAGCGAGGTGACGATCCGGAGCCGGTTGCGGGAGAACCGGATGAGCTCGCGCTTCCAGACCACCTCCACCGCCCGCAGGTCGTCGCGCCAGCGGCCCCCCGCCACCCGGACGGCGGCCGGCGCGGCGCGGGGCCGCTCGGGCCGGACCTGACCGGGGGCCGCCGGGGTCCCCACGGGGACGGACTGGCGCTGGTCGGTCACCGCCGCCTCGCTGCCCGCATCCACATCGAGCCGGCCATGCGCTCGGAGCTCGACGCCTCGGCGTCGCGGATGGTCCGGCCTGTGTAGTTCATGAAGACGTCGTCGAGGGTGGGCCGGGCGATGCTCACGGCCGAGATGGCCACGTCGAGCTCGGCGAAGAGCCGGGGCACGAACTGCTCGCCGCTCGCCACGTAGACGGTGACCGCCCCCTCGCTCATGGTCGCCTCCAGCCCGAAGTGGCGCTCCAGGGCCTCGATGGCGGCACGGGGATCGGCCGTCTGCAGCTGGACCCGGTCGCGGCCCACGCTCGCCTTCAGCGCCTCGGGGGTGTCGATCACCACGATCCGGCCCTCGTCGATGATGGCGATCCGGTCGCAGTGCTCGGCCTCGTCCATGTAGTGGGTGGTGAGGAACATCGTGATGGACTCGCGGCGGCGGAGGTCGTTGATGTAGCTCCAGATGTGGGCCCGGGTCTGGGGATCGAGACCGACGGTGGGCTCGTCGAGGAACAGGACCCGGGGCGAGTGGAGCAGTCCCCGGGCGATCTCGAGCCGCCGCTTCATGCCCCCCGAGAAGGTCCGCACCAGGCTGTCGCGGCGGCCCCAGAGCCCGACCATCTCGAGCACGGCCCGCAACCGCTCGGCCGCCTGGGCCCGGGGCACGCCGTAGAGCTCGGCGTGGAACCGGAGGTTCTCGGTGGCGGTCAGGTAGTCGTCCAGCGTGGTGTCCTGGAAGACGAGGCCGATGCGCTTGCGCACCTCGGCCCGCTGGGCGGCCACGTCGAAGCCGGCCACGAGGGCCCGGCCCGAGGTGGGGGCGAGCAGGGTGCAGAGCATGGAGATGGTGGTCGACTTGCCGGCCCCGTTGGGGCCGAGGAAGCCGAAGGTCTCGCCGGCGCGGACCTCGAAGCTCACACCCCGCACGGCGTCGAGATCGCCGAATCGCCGGGCCAGCTCGTGCACGTCGATGGCGCTGGGGGCCTCCGTGGCAACGCCGCCGTCGCCCGCACCGACCATCTGCCGACACTACCGCCCGGCCGTCGATAGCCTGCGGCGGTGGATTTCGAGCTTCCCCCCGAGTTGCGACAGCTGCGCGACGTCGTGCGGCGCCTGGCCCGGGACAAGGTCCGTCCCCGGGCGCGGGAGATCGACAAGACCGGCGAGTACCCCGCCGACCTGTTCGAGGCCTTCCGTGACGCCGGGCTCCTCGGGCTGTGCATCCCCGAGGCCTACGGCGGGGCCGGTGCCGGCATCCTCGGGCTCACCCTCGCCATCGAGGAGGTGTCGAAGTACTCGAACACCGCCGCGCTGATGCTCCTGCTCACCCGGCTGCCGACGGGCCCGGTGATGATCGCCGGGTCGAAGGAGCAGAAGCACCGCTACCTCCCGGGCATCGCCGAGGGGACCCAGCGGGCCGCCTTCGGGCTCTCCGAGCCCCAGGCCGGCAGCGACGTCATGGGGATGCGGACCCGGGCCGTCGCCGACCCCGACGTCGAGGGCGGCTGGCGGCTCACCGGCACCAAGTGCTGGATGTCGGGGGTGCGGGAGGCGGACTGGTACACGGTCTTCGCCAAGACCGCCGATCCGGCCAGCCGGGCGCACGACTCGATCACCGCCTTCATCGTCGAGCGGGCCTGGCCGGGGGTCTCGGTGGGCAGGACGGACCACAAGATGGGCGTCCGGGGCGTCGACACCGGCGAGCTGCAACTCGACGACGTCGCCGTCCCGCCCGAGAACGTCATCGGCGAGGTGGGGGGGTTCCGCCTGGCCATGCTCGGGCTCAACTCGATGCGGCCCATCGTGGCCGCCCGGGGCATCGGCCTGGCCGAGGGCGCGCTCATGTACGCCACCGACTACGTGAAGGAGCGGGCCGCCTTCGGCAAGACGATCGCCGACTTCCAGGGGATCCAGTGGGAGATCGCCCGCTGCGCCATCGACATCGAGGCCGCCCGGCTGCTCACCTACCGGGCCGCCTGGCTGGCCGACCAGGGCAAGTTCGGCAAGGAGTGGGTGCCGTACCTCTCGGCGGCCAAGTACCACGCCACCGAGCTGGCCGTGCGGGCGTCGGGCCTGGCCGTGCAGCTCCTCGGGGCGGCCGGCTACATGGAGGAGCACCCCACCGAGCAGTGGTACCGGGACGCCAAGCAGCTGACCATCGTGGAGGGGACGAGCCAGGTGCAGCTCGGCCTGGTGGCCCGGGGTGTCCTGGACGGTGACCTGTGGTGGGACTGACGGGCACGTCCGCGGCGACCCCCGGCGACCCCGGCACCGCCGCCGAGGAGGACGCCTTCGCCGCCGGCGGCGGGTGGCCTGCGGTGCTCGGCCGGCTCGTGGGCGGGGCCGACCTCTCGGGGGACGAGGCGGCCCTCGCCATGGGGGAGATCCTGTCGGGCGCGGCCAGCGCCGCCCAGCTGGCCGCCTTCGTCACGGCGCTGCGGATCAAGGGGGAGACCGTCGAGGAGATGGCCGGGATGGTGCGGGCCATGCTCGCCCACGGCGAGCCGCTCGCCGTGACCGGCGAGCTGGTCGACACCTGCGGCACCGGGGGGGACCGGAGCCGGTCGATCAACGTCTCGACGATCGCCGCCTTCGTGACGGCGGGCGCCGGGGCCCGGGTGTGCAAGCACGGGGGGCGCGCCGCCTCCTCGTCGGCGGGGTCGGCCGACGTCCTCGAGGCCCTCGGTGTCGCCATCGACCTCGGGCCGGCCGGGGTGGCCCGGTGCATCGAGGAGGTGGGGATGGGCTTCTGCTTCGCCCCCCGGTTCCACCCGGCCATGCGCCACGCCATCCCGGTGCGGCGCGAGCTCGGGGTGCCCACCGTGTTCAACTTCCTCGGCCCCCTGGCCAACCCGGCACGGCCCCGCCACCAGGTGGTGGGGGTGAGCGACCCGGCCATGGCCGAGAAGATGCTCGGCGTGCTCGTCGCCAACGGCGCCCGCCGGGCCATGGTCGTCCACGGCGACGACGGCCTCGACGAGCTCTCCACGACGGGGCCGAGCAGCGTCCTCGAGGCCGTCGTGACCGGCGAGGGGCCCGAGATCCGCAGGAGCACGGTGGACCCCGGCGCCCTCGGGATCGCCCCGTCGCGCCTCGAGGACCTCCGAGGCGGCGACGCCGGGGAGAACGCCGGGGTGGTCAGGCGGGTGCTCGGCGGGGAGCGGGGCCCGCACCGGGACATCGCCTTGCTGAACGCCGCCGCCGCCCTCGTCGTCTGCGGCACGGCCGCCGATCTCCCCGAGGGCCTCGAGGTGGCGGCCCGGTCCGTGGACGAGGGGCGGGCCGCCGGCGTCCTCGAGGGGCTCGTCCGTGCCTCGAAGGCGGCAGCCGTGGACCTTCGGCCCTGACGGGCCGGGGCGCCCTCCAACGACAATGGGCGCCATGAGCCCGCTCCTCGAGTGCCGGGGCCTGGCCAAGCGCTTCGGCGACCGCACGGCCGTGGACGACGTGAGCTTCGAGGTGGGGGCGGGGGAGATCTACGGGCTCCTCGGGCCCAACGGGGCGGGCAAGACCACCACCATCAAGATGGTCTGCGGGCTCCTCGCCCCCGACGCCGGCACCGTCCTCGTCGCCGGCAGGTCGATGGGCGAGGACCTCTCGGCCAAGTCCCTCGTCGGCTACGTGCCCCAGGACGTGGCGCTGTACCCCGACCTCACCGCCATGGAGAACCTCACCTTCCTGGGCCGGCTCTACCGGCTCGGGGGCAAGGTCCTCGAGGAGCGCATCGAGGAGGCCCTCGAGCTCACCGAGCTGACCGACCGCGGCGGGGACCGGGTGGAGTCGTTCTCGGGCGGGATGAAGCGGCGGCTCAACATCGCCGCCGGGCTCCTCCACCGTCCCGAGCTGCTCGTCCTCGACGAGCCGACGGTGGGCGTCGACCCTCAGAGCCGCCACGCCATCCTCGAGCGGGTGCGGGAGCTCGGGACGACGGGCATGGGCGTCGTCTACACCACGCACTACATGGAGGAGGCCGAGCGGGTCTGCGACCGGGTGGCCATCGTCGACCGGGGCCGGCTCGTGGCCGAAGGGACCCGCCGCGAGCTCGTCGCCCAGCTCGGCGAGCGTGACCGCATCGACCTGACGGCAACCGGCGACCTGGCCGAGATGGCCCGGCGGTGCCGGGCCATCGTCGGGGTGGACGACGCCGTCGCCGCCGACGGCAGCCTGCAGGTGGTGGCCGACGACGGCCGGAAGGTCCTCCCCGCCATCCTCCAGGCCGCCGAGGCCGTGCCGGTGGCCGTGGACTCCGTGCAGGTGGTGGAGCCGGACCTCGAGGCGGTGTTCCTGCACCTCACCGGCACGGCCCTGCGGGAGTGAGCGGTGCCACCTGCCCTGCTCATCGCCGCCAAGGACATCCGGCAGCGCCTGCGTGACCGCTCGGCGGTCATGGTCGGGGTGGTGGCCCCCCTCGTCGTGGCCCTCCTCATGAGCATGGCCTTCAACGGCACCTCGAAGTTCCACTACACGTTGGCGCTCTCCAACGCCGACCAGGGCCCGGTCGCCACCGCCATGGTGCACGCCCTCGAGGCTCCCGGGCTCCGGGGGATCGTCACGGTCCGGCCCTACCCGACGGCGGCGGCCGCCGCCGTCGCCGTGCGCGACCGCAAGGCCCAGGCGGGGCTCGTGATCCCGGCCGGGTTCTCCTCGGCCGCCACCGGCCCCCGCCCCGTCCCCCTCACCACCCTCACGAGCGTGAACGACACCATCTCGGCGTCGGTCACCGCCTCGATCGTCGCCTCCTTCGTGGCCCAGCTGAACGCCGACCGGCTGTCGGTGGCCACGGCGACGGCGTCGGGGAGCACGGTCCCGGTGGCCAGCCTCTCGGCGCTGGCCTCCCGCCTTGAGATCCCCGTGCGGACGGTGTCGCGGCCCGTCGGCGCCCATCAGCTCAAGGTCATCAGCTACTACGCCCCGTCGATGTCCATCTTCTTCGTCTTCTTCCTGGTGGGCTACACGACCCGGAGCTTCTTCGTAGACCGCGACCAGGGGATGATCGAGCGGATGCGGGCCGCCCCGGTCCGGCCCGTCGACATCGTGGCCGGGAAGTCCCTGTCGGTCCTCGTCTTCGGCCTCGCCAGCCTGCTCGTCATCGCCGCCGTGACGACGGCGGCCTTCGGCGCCGACTGGGGATCGCCCCTCGCCGTCGTCGTGGTCTGCGCCGCCCTGGTGCTGTCGGTGGTGGCGGTCACGGCGCTCGTCATGGTGGCGGCCCGCACCAAGCGCCAGGCCGAGGGCATCTCGAGCGCCGTCGTCTTCGGTCTCGCCCTCCTCGGCGGCAACTTCGTCTTCCTCTCCCAGTCACCGGCGGTGATGCAGCGCATCGCCCTCTTCACCCCCAACGGCTGGGCGCTGCGGGCCTTCACCGACCTCTCCACCACCGGCGGGGGCCTCGGCACCGCCGCCGTGCCGGTGCTGGCCATCCTGGCCTTCACCGCCGTGGTGGGACTCCTGATCGCCCTCCTGGCCCGCCAGTCGGTGGCCTGGTGAGCGCCCTCGCCATCACCGCCACCGCCGTCCGGCGCGTCCTGCGCGACCGCACCGCCCTCTTCTTCCTCGTCGTCCTCCCCGTCGTCGTCATCCTCATCATCGGCTTCACCGTGCGGGGGTTCTCCACCTTCCGGGTCGGCGTGGTCGACCTGGGCGCCGGGGCCGCCGGCAGGGACGTCACCACTGCGCTGACCCACACCGGCGACCTCGCCGTCCAGCGGTTCACCACCACCCGGGCCGCCGCCCAGGCCGTCGCCCGCGGGCAGATCTCGACGGCCGTGGTCCTGCCGGCCGGGATGGACGCCGCCCTCCGGGCGGGCAGGACCGTCGACGTCGGGGTGGTGTCCGAGCAGGCCGACACCGCCCAGCAGGCGGCCGCCCAGGCGGTCACCACGGTCATCAGCCGTCATGGTGCCCGGGTGCAGGCGGCGCTGTTCGCGGCGGCCCGGTCGCCGGCGAGCTTCGACGCCGCCCTGGCCCGTGCCTCCGCACTCCAGGAGGGCGGCGGCGCCCAGGTGACGGTGGCGAGCAGGCAGGCCGACCGCAGGGCCAACGTCCTTCCCCAGGGCTTCGAGTACAGCGCCCCGACCGAGCTCGTCCTCTTCGTCTTCCTGAGCGCCCTCACCGGCGGTGCCAACGTCATCGACTCCCGGCGGCTCGGCATCTACGAGCGGGTCGCCGCCGCCCCGGTGCGGGCCTCGACGGTGGTCGTGGGCGAGGCCCTCGGTTTCGCCGCCATCGCCGTCATGCAGGCAGGGCTCATCGTCCTGGTCGGGGCCGTCGTCTTCGGCGTCTCCTGGGGCAACCCCCCTGCCGCCGCCGTGCTCGTCGTCCTGTGGGCCCTCGTGGGGGCAGGGGCGGGGATGCTCTCGGGCACGCTCTTCCGGACCCCCGAGCAGGCCACCGCCGTCGGCCCCGTCGTCGGCATCGCCTTCGCCATGCTCGGTGGCTGCATGTGGCCGCTGTCGATCGTGAGCAGCACCATGCGGGAGGTCGGCCACGTCACGCCGCACGCCTGGGCCGTCGACGCCTGGACCGCCCTGTTGGCCCGCCACGGCACCCTCGGGAGCATCGGCCGGGAGCTCGCCGTCCTGGCCGCCTTCGCCGCCGGGTTCCTCGTCATCGCCACCCGGCGCTTCGCCCGGGTGGTGGCGGCGCGCTAGTGCCCTGAGTTGTTGATTCGCCAGAAATATCTCTGAATCGGGAATTTCGTCCCCGTCGGGCGCGTTCGCCCCATCGTCAGCGACGATAGGAGGCGACCATGGCAGCGAGGGGACGACCGAAGGCTGAGCTCGTGCTCACCGACGAAGAGCGCTCGGTGCTCGAGCGACTGGTGCGGCGTCACAAGAGCGCGCAGGCCCTGGCCCTGCGGGCCCGGATCGTCCTCGCTTGTGCCTCGGGAAAGACGTCGACGGCGGTGGCAGCAGAGCTGCGGGTGAACCAGGCGACGGTGGGCAAATGGCGACGGCGCTTCGTGGAGAGGCGTCTCGACGGCCTCTTCGACGAGCCCCGACCGGGGGCGAAGCGGACGGTGACCGACGACAAGATCGAGGCCGTGATCGTAAAGACCCTGGAGGAGACGCCCAAAGATGCCACCCACTGGTCGACCCGTTCGATGGCGGCAGCCATGGGTATGAGCCAGAGCTCGATCGTGAAGATCTGGCAGACCTTCGGGCTCCAGCCGCACCGGGCCGAGACCTTCAAGCTCTCCACCGATCCCCAGTTCATCGAGAAGCTGCGCGACGTGGTGGGGCTCTACCTGGACCCTCCTGAGCGGGCGGTCGTGCTCTGTGCCGACGAGAAGAGCCAGATCCAGGCGCTGAATCGCTTCCAGCCGATCCTGCCCATGATGCCGGGCACCCCCGAGCGCCGCAGCCACGACTACGTGCGCCACGGCACCACCAGCCTCTTCGCGGCGCTGGACATGGCCAGCGGCAAGGTCATCGGCTCGTTGCACCGCCGGCACCGGGCGTCAGAGTTCAGAAAGTTCCTCGAGCGCATCGACGCCGAGGTTCCCAACCACCTCGATGTCCACCTGGTCCTCGACAACTACGCCACCCACAAGACCCCTGGCATCATGCGCTGGTTGCTGCGCCACCCCCGATTCCACCTGCATTTCACTCCGACATCCTCTTCGTGGCTGAACGTCGTCGAGCGCTGGTTCTCTGAGCTCACCACCAAGAAGATCAAGCGCGGCGCCCACAGAAGCGTTCAGAGCCTCGAACGCGACATCCGCGACTGGATCGCACAGTGGAACGACGACCCCAAGCCCTATGTCTGGGTGAAGACGGCGGAGCAGATCCTTGCTTCGCTGGCTCGCTACTGCGAACGAGTCTCCGCTTCTGCTGCGGCAGGCTCGTAGGCACAGAACATATGTTGCTCGTCAGCAACTCAGGACACTAGTGGGGGGCCGCGTTGTAGCCTCGCCCCCGACGGGGAGGACGCAGATGGCCGTGGGCGACTGGCTGGTGGCGGACAGCGACATGCACGTCATGGAACCCCCCGACCTCTGGCAGCGCTACATGGACCCGGCCTGGGGCCACGCCGC
>JAGWNV010000061.1 GCA_028872975.1 Acidobacteriota bacterium | reverse complement strand
GGCCAGTGTGGTCGACCTCAGGTCAGGGGCGCAACCACCTCGGGGGCGCTGACGGCGGTGGTGGCCGCCGCCGTGGGCAGGGGGCCGGCCGGGGAGGCGGCCACGTGCCCCACCGCCTCCGAGCCGTGCTCGAGCACCACCTGGTGCCGCTGGTCCTCGCCCGAGATCTCCTCGAGGCTGCGCCGGGCCGGCTCGGGGAGCACGTGGGTGAGCAGCCACCCCGCCACCGCCGAGGCGCTGGCCACGATCAGCATGCCCCGCAGCCCGATGCTCTTCTGCAGCTGCGGCACGAGGAACACGCCGATGAAGGCCCCGAGCTTCCCGATGCCGGCGGCGGCGCCGTGGCCGGTCGTCCGCTGGCTCACCGGGAACAGCTCCGAGGGGAGCACGAAGGTGGTGGTGTTGGGGCCGAACTCGATGAAGAAGTAGCTGAGCCCGAACATGGCGAGGAAGGCCCCCACCGCCGTGGTCAGCACCGGCACGGCCCCGAGGAGCAGGAAGGTGACCGCCATGACGCCGAAGCCGACGAGCTGAAGCCTGCGGTGGCCGATCCGGTCCATCTTGGTGAAGGCCAGCAGATAGCCGGGGACGGCGAAGACGGTGAAGATCCCGAGGGTCCAGGCCAGGTTGGTGATGAGGCTGGCGTGGGGCGCCACCTCCTTCAAGATGGCCGGGAGCGACAGGGTGTTGCCGTAGTAGGCGTAGTCGAAGAGGAACCACGACCCGGCCGTGCCGAGGAGCAGCGTGAGCATCCTGCGGTCCCGGAGGAACTCGCCGAGCCGCACCCGGCGCACGCCGTCCTGGGGGGCGGCGCCGTTGTGGGTGACGACGCCGTCGGAGAAGCTGACGAGCTCGGCGGCGGCCCGGTCGGCGTTGCCCTGCACCCGGGCCTGGAAGCGCGGGGACTCGGGCATCTTGGCCCGCAGGTACACCACGCAGGCCGCCGGCAGTGCCCCGAGACCCAGCATGAGCCGCCAGGTGAGGTCGTGGCTGATACCCGAGGCGAGAAGGAGGAGCCCGACGAGCGGCCCGACCGTGAGCCCGATGGCCTGCATGGAGAAGACGAGGCCCACCAGCCGACCCCGGTCGTCCCGGTTGGCGTACTCGCTCATGAGCACGGCCGAGACCGGGTAGTCGCCGCCGATGCCGAGGCCGAGGACGAACCGGGCCACCACCAGCCAGACGAAGCCGGTGGCGAAGGCCGAGGTCAGCGCCCCCACGATCATGATCGCCGCCACCACGGCGTAGACGCTCTTGCGGCCGAGGACATCGGCGATGCGGCCGAAGACGAAGGCCCCGATGAAGGCGGCCAGGATGGCCGAACCCGACACCCAGCTCGTCTGGAGGGTCGAGAGGTGCCACTGGGACTTCACGAGCGCCGCCACCGTGCCGATCACGAAGAGGTCGTAGGCGTCGGTGAAGAAGCCCATCCCGGAGACGAGCACCGCCCGGCGGTGGAACCGGCTGCGGGGCGCCTCGTCGAGCAGGCCGCTCACGGTCGTCGGGATCGTCACATGTCCTCCCAGCGGATGTCTCCTGCGACGAGCCTGCCAGGGGCAGGTAACCCGGCGACCATCTCCAGGTAACCCGAACGCGAACAGAAGGTGAACGTCTGGTGAACGGGCGGGCCGAAGGTCCTGGCCAGCGTCTTTCCGGGCAGGCGACGGACCCGGGCCGCTACGGTCGCCCCATGCGGGTCGGGCTGTGGCTGACGGCAGAGCACCTCGACGGCGTCGTCGAGGCCGCCCGGGAGGCCAAGGAGGCGGGCTTCGGCTCGGTGTGGAACGGCCAGATCTTCGGCGGCGACACCCTGACCACCTTCGCCGTGGCCGGCCGGGAGGTCCCGGGGCTCGACTGGGGCACCGGGGTGGTCCCCACCTATCCCCGCCACCCCCTGGCCCTGGCCATGCAGGCCGTCACCACCAACGCGGCGGTGGGCGGGCGGCTCACCCTGGGGGTCGGTCCCTCCCACCAGGTCGTGGTGGAGGCCATCCACGGCCTCGACTACTCCCGCCCCGCCTCCCACACCGAGGAGTACCTCCGGGCCCTCGTCCCCCTCGTCACCGAGGGGGCCGTGTCGGTGACCGGCGACCAGGTGAGCGCCCACGCCACCCTCTCCAACCGCGACGGCCTCGGGGTGCCGGTGCTCCTGGCCGCCCTGGCGCCGCGCATGCTGCGCCTCGCCGCCACCCTGGCCCAGGGGACCGTCACCTGGATGGTCGGCCCCCGGACGGTGGCCGAGCACATCGTCCCCTCGGTCCGCGCCGCCGCCGAGGAGGCGGGCCGGCCCGCCCCCCGGGTGGTGATGGCGCTCCCCGTCGCCGTCACCGACGACCCCGACGGCGCCAGGAGCCGGGCGGCGGAGATCTTCTCGGTCTACGGCCACCTCCCCGCCTACCGGGGCGTGCTCGACCGGGAGGGCGCCGGGGGCCCGGGCGACGTCGTCGTCGCCGGCGGCGCCGGCGAGGTGACCGACCGGATCGCCGCCCTGGCCGACGCCGGGGTCACCGAGTTCGTGGCCGTGCCCTTCGCCGAGCGGGCCCGCCCCGTCGACGCCCTGCGGGCCCTCCTCTGACCGGCGCTGTGGGCGCCGGATCGACGAGCGACGTCGTCGTCGTCGGCCTCGGGCCCGGCGGCGAGGACGCCGCCACCAAGCTCGCCGGCGCCGGGCTGTCGGTGACCGCCGTCGACCACGGGCTCGTGGGCGGCGAGTGCCCCTACTGGGGGTGCGTGCCCTCGAAGATGATGATCCGTGCCGCCAACCTCCTGGCCGAGGCCCGCCGGGTACCGGGGATGGCGGGCCGGGCCGAGGTCGTGGCCGACTGGGCGCCGGTGGCCGGTCGCGTCCGGGAGGCCACCGACGGCTGGGACGACCGGGTGGCCGTGGAGCGCCTCGAGGGCCACGGCGTCCGGTTCGTCCGCGGGACGGCCCGCCTGCGGGACCCCGGCGCCGTCGAGGTCGACGGCACCGTGCTCGAGGCCCGCCGGGCCCTCCTCCTCGACTCCGGCACCGGGCCCTGGGCGCCGCCCGTGCCCGGCCTCGACGAGCTCGCCTACTGGACCAACCGCCAGGCCGTCGAGGCCGAGACGCTGCCGGCGTCCCTCGTCGTCCTCGGCGGCGGCGCCATCGGCGCCGAGCTCGCCCAGGTGTTCGCCCGCTTCGGCGTCGAGGTCTCGGTGGTGGAGGTGGCGGACCGGCTCCTCGCCCTCGAGGAGCCCGAGGCCGGGGCGCTCCTGGCCGAGGTGTTCGCCGAGGAGGGCATCGCCGTCCACACCGGCACGGGGGTGGCGGCCGCCCGCCGCGACGCCGACGACGGTGCGGTCGTCGTGGAGCTCGCCGACGGGACCGTCGTGCGCGGCGAGCGCCTCCTCGTGGCCACCGGCCGCCGGCCCGACCTCGCCGCCCTGGGCGCGGCGGCCATCGGCGTCGACGAGTCGGCCCGGGCGCTGCCCACCGACGGCCACATGCGGGTGGTCCCCGGCGTGTGGGCCGTCGGCGACGTGACCGGCAAGGGGGCCTTCACCCACATGTCGATGTACCAGGCGGCCGTGGCCGTCGACGACATCCTGGGCCGCCCCGGCACGGGCGCCGAGTACCACGCCGTGCCCCGGGTCACCTTCACCGACCCCGAGATCGGGTCGGTCGGCCTCTCCGAGGCCCAGGCCCGCCAGGCCGGCATGGACGTCCGCACCGGGTCGACGCAACTCCCCGTCTCGGCGCGGGGGTGGATCCACAAGGCCGGCAACGACGGCTTCGTGAAGCTCGTCGAGGACGCCGGCCGGGGCGTGCTCGTGGGCGCCACCTCGGCCGGCCCCTGCGGCGGCGAGGTCCTGTCCATGTTGACCCTGGCCGTCCACGCCGAGGTCCCGGTGGAGACCCTGGCCGGGATGATCTACGCCTATCCCACCTTCCACCGGGCCGTCGAGGACGCGCTGCGCGACCTCCGGAGCCGTCAGCAGTAGGGGGCGGCCAGGGTGAGGAGGAACCCCTCGGGGTCCTCCCACTGCGCCTCGACCACGAAGCCGGCGGCGAACAGCTCCTCCTCCACCTGCCCCGGGGTGAACTTGGCGCTGATCTCGGTGCGCAGCTCCTCGCCGTCGGCGAACGACAGCGCCATGCCGAGCGCCTCGACGGCCACGACCTGGTCGGTGGTGGACCGGAGCCGCATCTCGATCTGTCCCGCCACGGCGTCCCAGCGCGCCACGTGGAGGAACGCCTCGGGGTCGAAGGTGGCCCCGAGCTCCCGGTTGAGCACGCGCAGCACGTTGCGGTTGAACTCGGCCGTCACGCCCTGGGCGTCGTCGTAGGCGGCGACGAGCCGGGCCGGGTCCTTCACCAGGTCGGTGCCGACCAGGAGCGAGTCGCCGGCGTCGAGGGCGCAGTCGAGGTCGAAGAGGAACCGGTGCCGCTCCTCGGGGGCGAGGTTGCCGATGGTCGACCCCAGGAAGGCCACCATGCGCCGGCCGCCGGTGGGCACGGCGCCGACGTGGCGGTGGAAGTCCCCCACCACGGCGTGCACGGCGAGCCCGGCGTAGTCGCGGGCCAGTCCGGCGGCGGCCGCGTCCAGGGTGGACTCGGAGACGTCGAGGGGCACGTACCGCTCGAGGCTCCCTGCCGCCGCGAAGGCGTCGAGGAGCACCCGGGACTTCTCGCACGTCCCGGCCCCGAGCTCGACCAGGGTGCCCGCCTCGGACCGCTGGGCGATCTCCTTGGCGTGCGCCTCCAGCAGTCGCCGCTCGGCGCGCGTCAGGTAGTACTCCGGGAGCCGGGTGATGGTGTCGAACAGCTCGCTGCCCCGGTCGTCGTAGAAGTAGACGGGCGGCAGCCACTTCTGCGCCGCCCCGAGCCCGGCGCGCACGTCGCGCTCCATGGCGGCGCGCAGGTCGGCCGGGGTGACGTGGACGTCGACGCTGTGGGATCGGGTGGTCTGCACGGCCGGGCGCTCAGGCGTCGCGGGCCAGGCGCAGGCCCGAGAAGGCCCACCGCGAGGGCGGGGCGAAGAAGTTGCGGTACGTGGGCCGGGCGTGGCCCGACGGGGTGGCGCAGCAGCCGCCGCGCAGCACCATCTGGTTGACCATGAACTTCCCGTTGTACTCCCCGACCGCCCCGGGGGCGGGGTGGAAGCCCGGATAGGGGCTGTAGGCGCTCGAGGTCCACTGCCACACCTCGCCCATGAGCCCGGCCCGGCCCGGCAGCGGGTGCAGGACGGCGTCGTCGTCTCCGGCCGTGGCCCGCCCGGCCGTGCCGGCCTGCTCGCCGGCGGCAAAGGCCTCCCACTCCGCCTCGGTGGGGAGCCGGGCGCCGGCCCAGCGGGCGAAGGCGTCGGCCTCGTAGTAGCTCACGTGCACCACCGGCTCGCCGGGCTCGAGGGGCTCGGGCCCGTGCAGGGTGAACACCTGCCAGCCCCGGTCGCCCGGCGACCAGTACAGCGGCGCCTCCCAGCCCTCGGCCTGGACGGTGGCCCAGCCGTCCGACAGCCACAGCTCGGGGCGCCGGTAGCCGCCGTCGGCCACGAACTGCGCCCACTGCCCGCAGGTCACGAGGTCGGCGGCGAGGGCGAAGGGCTCGAGGGCGACCCGGTGGCGGGGCGACTCGTTGTCGAAGGCGAAGCCCTCGCCGTCGTGGCCGATCTCGACGAGCCCCCCGGGATGCTCGAGCCAGCGGACGCCCGATGGCCCGGCCGCGGCCCTGGCCGCCCCCCAGGTCGCCGGGGCCTCCCGGTAGAGGGGCTGGAGGGGGTTGCACGACAGGACGTGCTTGGCGTCCATGAGCAGCAGCTCCTGGTGCTGCTGCTCGTGGTGGAGGCCGAGCTCGACGAGCCCCAGGGCCCTGTCGTCGTCGAGGCCCCCGAGGAGCGCCGCCATGGCCTCGTCCACGTGCCGCCGGTAGGCGGCCACCTCGGCGATGCCCGGCCGGGAGATCACCCCGCGGGCCGGGCGCGGGTGCCTGGCCCCCACCGACTCGTAGTACGAGTTGAAGAGGTAGCCGTACATGGGGTCGAAGACCCCGTAGCCGGCCAGGGAGGGCTCGAGGAGGAAGGTCTCGAAGAACCAGGAGGTGTGGGCCCGGTGCCACTTGGTCGGGCTCACGTCGGGCATCGACTGCACCGTCTGGTCCTCGGCGGTGAGGGGCCCGGCCAGGAGCTCGGTCCGGGCCCGCACCTGCAGATAGCGCTCCGCCAGAGCGGCGGAGCGGTCCGACGTCGTCATCAGATCGGCCATGCCGTCTCCCCGTCGTGCCGCCGGTCGGGTCGCTGCGCCGACGAACCTACCGGGACGAGCATCGGTTACGGCCCTCACTCCCCGGAAGTTCGCGGGGAATCCGGTGCTTGCAGCCGCGAACCCCGCTGCGTGGCCGGCGGGCTACGGCTCGTCGAACTCGAAGCCCAGGTCGGGGGCGCCCACCAGGGCCCGGAAGGCCACCCCCACCCCCTCGAGCAGCCGGCCCGCCGCCCCGCCCCGGTCCACGACGGCCACGGCCAGCACAACGTGGGCGCCGGCGGCCCGGACCGCCTCGACGGCCTGGAGCATGGAGGTGCCCCGGGTCACGGTGTCCTCGGTCACCACCACCCGGTCGCCGGCGTCGAGGGCCCCGGCCACCCGGCCGCCCCCGCCGTGGTCCTTCTCCTCCTTGCGGACGCTGAAGGCCTTGAGCGGCCGCCCCCGGGCCGCCGCCACCCCGGCGGTGACGAAGGCGACGGGGTCCGCCCCCATGGTGAGCCCGCCGATGGCGGTGGCGTCGTCGGGCAGGACGTCGAGGACGGCCTCGGCCACGAGGAGCATCCCCTCGGGCCGGCACACGGTCTGCTTCGAGTCGATGAACCACGTCGACCGCCGGCCCGACTTGAGCACGAAGTCGCCCACCCGCACCGAGTGGCCGAGGAGATGGGTGCGCAGCGCCGCCAGGCGCTGCTCGGGGCCGGCGGCGAAGGTCACGGCCGCACCAGCTCGACGCTGCCCCCGCCGTCGACCACAGTGCCCACCTCGAGGGCGCGCCCGCCGGCGCCGTCGACGGCGTCGGCGACGGCGTCCACGGCGGCGGGGTCGACGACGAGCACCATGCCGAGGCCGAGGTTGAACACTTCAGCCATCTCCTCCTCGGCCACCGCGCCCAGCCGCCGGATCTCGCCGAAGATGCGCGGCTCGGCCCACCGGCCCGTCTCGACCCGGGCGTCGAGGTCGGCGGGGAGCACCCGGCGGAGGTTCCCGGGGATGCCCCCGCCGGTCACGTGGGCGGCGGCATGGAGCCCCGCCGCCCCCACCGCGGCGCGCGCCGCCAGCACCCAGGGGGTGTAGACGACCGAGGGCTCGAGGAGCTCGTCGGCCAGGCTGTGGCCGGCGCCCTCCCAGGCCGGGGCCTCGAGGGACAGCCCGGCGCGCTCGAGGAGCACGTGGCGGGCCAGGCTGTAGCCGTTGGACCGCAGCCCCGGGGAGGGCAGGCCCAGGAGGACGTCGCCGGCCCGGACCCGCTCGGGGCCGAGCATCTCCTGCTGCTCCACCACCCCGACGGCGAAGCCGGCCAGGTCGACGTGGCCGGCCGGCACGGTGTCGCCGTGCTCGGCCATCTCCCCGCCGAGGAGCGCGCAGCCGGCCCGGCGGCAGCCCTCGGCCACGCCGGAGACGACCTGCTCCATCCGGCCCGGCTCGAGGACGCCCACCGCCACGTAGTCGAGGAGGAAGAGGGGCTCGGCGCCGGTGCAGACGAGGTCGTCGACGCACATGGCCACGAGGTCGATCCCGATGGTGCCGAAGCGGCCCGTGGCCGTCGCCACCGCCGTCTTCGTCCCCACCCCGTCGGTGGAGCTCACGAGGACGGGGTGGTGGTAGCCGGACGGGAAGGCGAAGCACCCGGCGAAGCCGCCCAGCGATCCCAGGACCTCGGGACGGGCGGTGGCCGCCACCGCCGCCCGGATGCGCTGGACGGCCTCGTCGCCCGCCGAGATGTCGACCCCGGCCGACCGGTAGGTGGCAGGCGCCGGCGCCCTGTCGTCGGCGGCCAAGGTCAGGCGGTGGTCCGCGCCGCCGCCACCTCGGCCGGGCGCGGCACGGGCACCGGGTACTCGCCGGTCAGGCAGGCCGTGCAGAACCCCGCCCCCGGGGCGTCGATGGCGGCCACGAGGTTGTCGAGCGACAGGTAGGCGAGCGAGTCCACCCCGAGGAAGGCCTCGATCTCGGGGACCGTGCTCCTGGCGGCGATGAGCTCCTCCTCGCTCGGGATGTCGATCCCGTAGAAGCAGGGCCACATGAGCGGTGGCGAGGAGATCCGCAGGTGCACGGCGGTGGCCCCGGCCTCGCGCAGCATCCGCACCACGGCCCGCTGGGTCGTGCCCCGGACGATGGAGTCGTCCACCACGACGATCCGCTTGCCGGCGATGTTCTCCCGGAGGGGGTTGAGCTTGCGACGCACACCCTCGGCCCGCGCCGACTGGTTCGGGGTGATGAAGGTCCGGCCGATGTAGCGGTTCTTCACGAGGCCCTGGCCGTGGGGGATGCCGCTCGCCCGGGCGAAGCCCTCGGCGGCGGGCACGCCCGACTCGGGCACGCCCATGACGAGATCGGCGTCGGCGGGCGCCTGGAGGGCGAGGAGCTCCCCCATGCGCCGGCGGGCGCCGTGGACCTCGCGGCCGTAGAGCCGGCTGTCGGGCCGGGCGAAGTAGACGAACTCGAAGATGCACAGGTGCGGGTCCACGGCGCCGTCGTCCACGTAGCGCCGCGAGCGGACCCCGTCGCCGTCGACGACGACGAGCTCACCGGGCTCGAGCTCGCGCACGAAGGCGGCGCCCACGATGTCGAGGGCCGGGGACTCCGAGGCGAGGACCCAGCCCTCGGGGGCCTCGGCCGGACCCAGCCGGCCTAGGCAGAGGGGACGAAGGCCGGCGGGATCGCGCGCCCCCATCACCCTGGTGGCGTCGAGGAGCACGAAGGAGAAGGCGCCGCGCAGCCGGGGGAGGATCTCGAGGAGGGCCGCCTCCAGGCCGGCGCCCGGAGCAGCCTCGCCGTCGGCGGCCGGCTCGGAGAAGGCGGCCGAGGCGGCCAAGAGCTCGGCCACGAGGTCGCTGTCGGAGGCCACCACACCGGGCAGCATCCCGGCCGCCTCGGCCAGCTCGGCGGTGTTGGTGAGGTTGCCGTTGTGGCCCAGCGCGAATCCCGCCCCGCCCACCGAGCGGTAGACGGGCTGGGCGTTGCGCCACGTCGAGGCGCCCGTGGTCGAGTACCGGGTGTGGCCCACGGCCAGATGGCCGGGCAGGCAGGACACGGTGCGCTCGTCGAAGACGGCGGTCACGAGGCCCATGTCCTTCACCACGGTGATGGCCTCGCCGTCGCCCACCGCCATCCCGGCGGACTCCTGGCCCCGGTGCTGGAGGGCGTGGAGGCCGTCGAAGGTCAGCTGGGCCACCGCCCGCCCCGGGGCGTAGACGCCGAAGACGCCGCAGGCTTCCTTCATCGGGCCGTCACCGGCCGAAGGCCTCTCCCCATCGCCCTCATCGTGCGCCCTGTGCCCTCCGCTGGGCCCAGCCGCCACGTCGCGCGCCGAGCAGCGACAGGTGCCGATGGGCCGCACGACGAGCCTACCGGGTGGGTGGCCCGGCCGTTTCGGACCCGGGGGCGGGTTAGCCTGCCCGGCACCGTGATCGACCTCCACACCCACTCGAACGTCTCCGACGGCTCCGAGGCGCCGGCCCGGATCCCCGAGCTGGCCGCCGCCGCCGGGTGCCGGACGGTGGCCCTCACCGACCACGACACCTTGGACGGGCTGGCCGAGGCGGCCGAGTCGGCGGCGGCGGTGGGGGTCGAGCTCATCCGGGGCTGCGAAGTGTCCTGCCTCAAGCCCACGGCCTCGAGCGGCGCCCGGGCCAGCGGCTCGGCGCACGTGCTGTGCTACTTCGTCGAGGACGGCGACGGCCCGCTCCAGGACGAGCTGCGGGCGCTGCGCCTCGACCGGCGCCGGCGCAACGACGCGCTCGTGGCCCGGCTGGCCGAGCTGGGGGCGCCCGTCGACTGGGACGAGCTCGTGGCCGAGGCCGGCAACGAGGGGGGCGTGGGCCGGCCCCACTTCGCCCGCATCCTCGTCCGCCACGGCCATGCCGCCGACGTCCAGGACGCCTTCGACCGGTGGCTGGCCGACGACCGCCCCGCCTATGTCCCCAAGGCCCGCCTGGAGACCGCCGACGCCGCCCGCCTGGCGCGCGGGTCGGGGGCCGTGGCCGTCCTCGCCCATCCCCTGAGCCTCGGCCTCGGGCCGGCCGACCTCGAGTCGGTGGTGCGGGACCTGGCCGGGGAGGGCCTGGCCGGGGTGGAGGCCCACTACGGCGCCTACACCCCCGAGGAGCGGGCCGGGCTCGTCGCCCTGGCCAGGCGGACGGGCATGGTGGCGACGGGGGGCTCGGACTTCCACGGCACCTTCAAGCCCACCCTGTCGGTCGGCACCGGGAAGGGCGACCTGTCGGTGCCCGACGACGTCCTCGAGCAGCTCGCCGCCCGGCGGCCCTAGGACCGGCACGCGCCGAGGGCGACGCCTCCCGGGCGCCGTCCGTCGGCGGGGCTCAGGCGGGGACGGCGTCGCCCAGGGCGGCGGGCAGGGCCCGGCGCCAGGCCCGGACGAGCTCGGCGACCGGGAGGTCGACGAGGCCCTCCACGGCCAGGCGCTCCCCACCGGCGGTCCCGATCACGGCGGCCGGCACCCCGGCCGCCTCGGCCCGGGACAGGACCTCCTCGGGCCGCGAGCTGCACAGCACCACCCGTCCCGGGGACTCCGAGAAGAGCCCGCCATGCCCGTCGACGCCGCCCACCGTGGCCCCCACCCCGGTCGCCGCCGCGCCCTCGGCCAGGCACAGCCCGAGCCCGCCCGAGGAGACGTCGTGGAGGGCGTCGACCAGCACGGCGGGGTAGTCGGCCGTCACCAGCGCGGCGACGAGCTCGACGATGCGGCGCTGGGCGTCGAGGTCCAGGCCGAAGAGGGTGCCGCCGCGGTGCCCGGCCCG
>JAGWNV010000060.1 GCA_028872975.1 Acidobacteriota bacterium | reverse complement strand
GTGCCGCCCACCTGGGACGCGCTCGCTGGCCGTCCCCGGCGGGAAGGAAGGTGAGTTCTCCTCTTCCTGCGGCGCCCGCCGGGGGCGGCCCCTTTTCGTCTCCTGGTGCCGGTCCTCGCCCCGGGGCCCCGCTGGCGGGTGGACGGCCCGGCGCGCAGCCAGCGCAGTCCCGGCAGACGAGGGCGCCCCCCTCGGCCAGCTGGGACCGGTGGTGCACGAGGAAGCAGCCCCGGCACACGAATTCCTCGGGGCCGCAGGCGAGCCGGGCGCCATCGAGGCCGAGGCCGGGGAGGGACCGGGCACCGCTCCCGTCCTCCTCTGACCGGTCCTCCTCTGGCCTGTCCTCGCCGGGGGCGGCTGCCAGGCGGAGGGCCAGGAGGAGGTCGAGGCTCTCCTCGAGGTCCTCGAGGTCCTCGACCTCGAGGGTCCCAACGAGGTCCTCCTCGTCCTCCGCGTCGACGTCGTCGCCGGTGTCGTCCAGGTCGTCGTCCACGTGGACCAGGTCCTCGAGGGTCCACGAGAGCAGCTCGTCGTCGACGTCCTCCTCGCGGACGCCGTCGTTCTCCAGGCGCTCGCCGAGGAGGGCGTCGTCGTCGATCTCGCCGAGGGCCAGCTCCTCGGGCGGCTCGAGGTCGGGCTCCCCCTCGGAGAACTGCTGCTCCCCACCCAGCTCGATCAGCCGCACGGCGCCACTCCCTCCGCCTTCAGCATCGGCCCGGCCGTCCTCGATGACAAGGACCAATTCGAAAAGTCTCCCGGGCGCGGATGGCAGGATCGGCGGGTGCACATCCCCGCCAAGGTCGACTACGCCGTGCGGGCCATGCTCACCCTGGCCGAGCGGGGGGAGCCGGCCACGAGCGAGGACCTGGCCCGGGCCCAGGCGCTGCCGGCCAAGTTCCTCGGGGCCATCCTCACCGACCTGCGCCGGGCCGGCCTGGTGGCCAGCCAGCGGGGGGCCGACGGCGGCTATCGCCTGGCCCGGCCGGCGGGGGAGATCACCGTGGCCGACATCATCCGGGCCCTCGACGGCCCGCTCGCCGAAGTGCGGGGGCTCCGGCCCGAGTCGACGACCTACGCCGGTGCCGCCGAGCACCTCCAGGACGTCTGGGTCGCCGTCCGGGCCGCCCTGCGGGGCGTCCTCGACGGGGTGACTCTCGACGACGTCGTCCGGGGGCGGCTCCCGAAGGGCGTGACCAGGCTCACCGCCGACCCGGAGGCCTGGCGGCCGAGGTGAGGGTCAGCCCTGGCCGACGGCCTCCCGGCCGCCGTCGTTGGGGGAGAGGGAGGACCGGCGCAGGCGCCAGGGCCCGAAGGCGTCGGCGAGGAAGTCGGCGATCTCCCCGGTGAGCCGGGCCGGCATCGTGCGCAGCTCGACGATGGAGTGGGCCTCGACGAGGCGGGCGTTGGGAAGCTGCCTGGTGAGGTGGTCGGCGTCGGTGAAGGGATGGACGAAGTCCACCTTGTGGCCGATCACGAGGGCAGGCACAGCGATGGCGTGGCGCTGCTCGTAGGTGGGGGTGATCGGTCCGACGAGCATCCCGTGGAGGACGGCCGCCGCCTCTTCGGGCTCGAGGCGCAAGGTGTGGACGAAGCTGTCGAGGGCGCCCACGCCGGTGTCGGGCATCCGCTTGGCCAGCCGGGCCACGAGCCGCACCAGGGGTGCGGCGTAGTGGACGCCGAGCAGCAAGGGCAGGAAGACCATGGCCGCCCCCGGCGCCGCCCACTCGAGCACGGGCATCTCGACCACGAGAGCCTGGACCCGGTCGGGGGCGAGGACGGCCACCTGGAGGGCCACGTTGGCGCCGAGGGACACCCCGCCCACGGCCGCCTGGTCGATCCCGAGCTCGTCGAGGAGGTTGACGACGTGGCGGGCGTAGGAGTCCATGCGATGGGCCGAGGCGTGCCGGGGCTTCTCCGACAGGCCGTGGCCGGGCAGGTCGAGGAGGACGACCCGCAGGCCCCGCTCGGCGAGATCGGCGGCCAGCCGGCGGTTCATCCCGCTGTCGAGGAGGATCCCGTGGGTGAGGACGACCACCCGGGGCCCACTGCCGTGGACCTCGTAGTAGAGGCGGACCCCCTCGCTCACGAGCTCTCCGGCCTCGAAGGGGCGGCGCTCGACGAGCGAGACCACCGACGCCAGCCGTGGCGACCGGCGCAACAGCGACTTGGCCGTCCGCGTCGGTCGAAGGTCGGCTAGGGCCACCATCGTCGCCACCTCCCCAGGCGTCGAATCTCGCGAACCGTGGCCGAGGAACCGGTGTGCGTGCTCGGCGGCCTCCACCCTAGCGGCCGCCGAGCCGCTACCGGCAACTCTCGGACAACGAAGTGGCCAGCCCTGCCGCCGGGCTCAGAGCCCGAGGGCGCGGGCGCACTGCGGCCACTGCGACCAGCCGCTGCGAGCCTCGAGCCGCTGGGCGGCCTGGTCCTGGGTGGCGGGCGGGGCGGCCGAGGGCAGGCCGCTGTAGCCGAGGCTCTCCCATGTGGCCAGGCTGAACTGATAGGCGCCGTAGTACCCGTTTCCGGTGTTGTCGGCGTAGTTCCCGCTCGACTCGCACCGGCGGAGCTCGGCCCACACCCCGGTCGAGGGGGCCGTCACCGGTGCCGCCTTGGGCACCTTGGGCGGCGGGGGAGGGGGTGGCGGCGGTGGGGGCAGGGGCACCATCGCCGTCGTGAGGGCGAGGATGGTGTCGCTGGCGCCGGGGACCGTTCGACGGGACACGGCCTGGGTAAGGAGTCGGGACGAGCGGTCCCGGCCCGCCGTGCCGTTGGACTGCCCGGCGCCCTTCACGGCGGCCAAGGCAGAGATGTCGGGGAGCTGGGTGACCAGGCCGGTACCCAGCAGTGCGGTGAAGACAAAGGCGAAGTGTCGGTGCTTCCGCATTTCGCGCCTCCTTGAAGTCACGGAAACCCCGGAGGGCTCCAAGTGGGGCTTTGGAATGCGGGCGGCCCGTCGCTTGCGCATGCTTCTCGCGGAGCCGGCGCCGGGAAGGGCGGTCGGCCCTGGACTCGTGGTCCGAACGAGGTGCGGACGGAGCAACCCTGGGGTGTCTCTGTCTGGACCTCTCCTCTCTCTTCTCTCTCTCCGGCTCGTGCCGTCTCCGGGCCCGGCTGCCAGGCAGCAGGGCCGTGCCGATCACGGCGGGGGACAGGGGCGCGGCGAGCGAGTCGGGTTCGTGGAGACGCCCACCTCGGGCCACCGACTTCGTCGGGGCCGGTCGACGGCAACCGCCAGTGCCGCGCCGGTGGAGCTCTGCCTCTCGCGTGCGATCGGTAACCAAAGGCTAGCGGTCGTTCACACGTTCGCAAACTCGCCGCAAAGCATTTTCCCTGGTCAGAGGCACGGAGCCCCTGACTCGGCCGTCAGATCGGGTTCCTCCGAAACCTGGACTGACCTGGGGTGACACGGCCGTTGCCGCGCGCAAGGAAAAAAAACCCGGCCGCGACGCCCCGCAGGCGCCGATACGGGGTCCCCGAGACGCTCAGGCCCCGGCGCCGGGGCCCGGCCCGGCCCGGCCCGGGACGGCGGGGAGCGGCCCGAGGAGGCCGGCCAGGGTCCCGAGCCCCGAGGCCACCACCTCGTCGGCGGGACCACCGGCCGCCTCCCGGACCCCCACGAGGGCCGTGAGCGAGACGTAGTCGGAGGCGAGGAGCCCGGCGTCGGTCTCCAGGTCCTCGGTGCCGGTGTCGGGGCCGGGGGTCACGAGGTCCAGCCGGAGCGTCCCCGACCCCGCCGGCGGCAGGGCCAGATGGCCGCTTCCCGGCTCGTGGCCGGCGGGCGGGGCGTCGTGGACGGCGGAGCGGATCGTCCCGCCGCGCGCCAGAGCGCCGCGGCGCACGCCGCGCACCGAGGACAGGGGGAGGTTCGGCACGTTCAGGTTGACCACGGTGCCGGCCGGGCTGGCGGCCACCACGGGGACCAGCGCCGAGGCCAGCGTGGCCGGCGTCGCCCACGGCACCGGGTCGTCGCCCCAGCGGATCGAGACGGCGATGCAGCGCAGCCCGAAGTGGGCGCCGGTGAGGGCGGCGCCGACGGTCCCCGAGTGCATGGCGGAGCGACCGACGTTGATGCCGTGGTTGACCCCGGAGAGGATGAGCTCGGGACGCGGGCCGAAGCCGCCCACGCAGGCGAGGATCACGGCGAGGGCGGGCGGCCCGTCGATCCCGAACGCCGGGACGTCGAGCCCTTCGATGACGTGCGACTCGTAGTCGACGCCGTCGCGCGAGTGGACGGGTCCCACTGCCGCGCCCGCTCCGCTGTAGTCGACGAGCGGTGCCACCACCACGACGTCGTGGCCGGCTTCGTGCGCGGCGCGGGCCAGCGCCGCGATCCCCGGCGCGCGGACGCCGTCGTCGTTGGTCACAAGGATGCGCACCCGATCCTCCGTGTGGTCCGGCTTCCGGAGCCGGCGTCACCCGTCCCGGTACCATACCGGGCGCCATGGCCGCTCCCTCCCCGGGCGTCCTGCCGCCGTCGGGCGAGCAGCACGTCATCGAACACGGTCGGGCCAGAGCCGTGATCACCGAGGTGGGCGCAACGCTGCGCGCCTACAGCGTGGACGGCCGTGCCGTGGTGGACGGCTTCGCCGAGCCCGACATCTGCCGAGACGGACGCGGTCAGGTGCTGTGCCCGTGGCCGAACCGCCTCGGCGACGGCCGCTACGAGTTCGCCGGCCGCCGCGCCCAGGCGGCGCTGGACGAGCCGGCACGGCGCAACGCCATCCACGGGCTCGTCCGCTACCAGTCCTGGGCGCTGCGGGGCCGGGCCCAGAACACCGTGACGCTCGGCTGCGTCCTCCAGCCCCAGCCCGGCTATACGTGGCGGCTCGGGATGGAGGTCGAGTACCGCCTCGGCAAGGGCGGGCTGACGGTGCGGGCCGAGGCGACGAACCTCGACGGCGTTCCCGCCCCCCTCGGGGTGGGCTTCCACCCGTACCTGACGGTGGGCACCCCCGACCTCGACACGGCCCGGCTGCACCTGCGCGCCGAGCGACAGCTGCGCACCGACGACCGGGGTCTGCCGGTGGGCGAGGAGCCGGTGGCCGGGTCCGAGGTCGACTTCTCGGTTCCCAGGCCCATCGGGCCGACCCGCCTCGACACCGCCTTCGGCGGGATCGGCCGTGACGCCGACGGCCTGGCCCGGGTCGAGCTCAGCCATCCCGACGAGGACCGGCGGGTGACGCTGTGGATGGACAGCGCCTTCCGATACCTCATGCTCTACAGCGCCGACCGGGTGGGCGACGGCGACCGGCGCCGGCGGGCCCTGGCGGTGGAGCCCATGACCTGCCCGCCCGATGCCCTGCGGTCGGGGACCGACCTCGTCACCCTGGGCCCGGGGGGCGGTTGGCGGGGCACCTGGGGCATCAGCCCGAGCTGACGGCCGGGGCCGGGCCGGGCCGAGGCCCCAGGTCCCGGTGGTTCAGGCGGCCCGGCGGAGCTCCCGCTGCTCCATGACCTCCGCCTGGTCGTGGAACTTGCGGTGGAGGCCCGAGAAGAACTCGGTCACGGCATGGAGGAACGTGGCCGTCCCGCCCATGGCCAGTCCGGTCATCGTCACACCCACCCACTCGTAGCGGAGGTTGCCGATGCCCCAGGTCGACCACATGTCGAAGTTGGCCAGCCAGGCCATCCCCACGCCGAGGGCGCAGGCCATGGCCACCCACCGCTCGGCTCCGTGGTGCAGATACCGCTCGCCGAACATCGTCAAAGCCATGATGCCGAAGGAGAAGAAGAGGAACAGCGCAAATACGTGCATATGCACCTCCTCGGGTCCGGTCGAACCCACTGGGGTGGAAGGGATTTCCCTCCGTTTCCCCAGCTCAATGGTAATGCCCATAGAGACGAATGGCGGCGCACATATTTGGGGACACATGGCGCCTATGCTTTGTGTCGTCGCCCCGATCGCTTGGCGGTGAGTGGGCCTGGGTGATTTCGTGCCCGGCCGCGTTCGGCGGGGCCGGGGGCAGTCTCAGCGGGTGCCGGCGAGGAGCCCGGGCAGCTCCGAGGCGGGCGCCGGCCGGCCGAGGAGGAAGCCCTGGCCCACCCGGCAGCCGAGGGCGAGGAGCCGGTCGACCTGCTCGGGCCGCTCGACCCCTTCGGCCACCACGGCGAGGTCGAAGGCCTCGGCCACGTCGACGACGGCCCGGACCACGGCGTCGTAGCGGGTCCCGATGCCGTCGACGAAGGCCTTGTCGATCTTCACCATGTCGATGGGCAGCCGCGACAGGGAGTTGAGCGACGAGAAGCCGGTGCCGAAGTCGTCGATGGCGACCCGGACCCCGAGCCGGCGCAGGGCGTGCAGCCGTCGCACGGCGGCGTGGAGATCGCGGATGAAGAAGCTCTCGGTGATCTCGAGCACGAGCGACTCGGGTGGCACGCCCGTCTCGTCGAGGACGGCGGCCACGTCGGCGATGAGGTGGTCGTGCTCGAGCTGGCGGTTCGAGACGTTGACGCTGATGCTGAACCGCCCCGGCGCCGTCCGGTCCGCCAGCCAGCCCGCCGCCTGCCGGCAGGCCTCGCCCAGTGCCCACCGCCCGATCTGGACGATGAGCCCCGACTCCTCGGCGATGGGGACGAAGGCGAGGGGCGGCACCGCCCCCCGGCGGGGGTGCTGCCATCGCAGGAGGGCCTCGAGGCCCATCACCGAACCGTCGGCGAGGTCGACGTAGGGCTGGTACACGAGCGAGAGCTCGTCGGTCAGCAGCGCATGGTGGAGCGACGTCTCCACCTCGACCCGCTCGAGGGCCCGAGTCGTGAGGGTCTCGTCGAACAGCTCGACACGCCCCCGGCCCCGCTGCTTGGCGTGGTACATCGCCGCGTCGGCGTCGCGCAGCACGTCGTGGGGGTCGTCCCCCTGGGTGCCGAAGGCGATGCCGACGCTGGCCGACACGTAGCACTCGACGCCCTGGAGGACGAAGGGACGGTCGAAGGCGGCGAGGAGCCGCCAGGCGTGGGCGACCGCCCCCTGGCCGTCGGTGACGTCCTCGACCAGGACGGCGAATTCGTCGCCCCCGAACCTGGCCACGACGTCGGTGCTGCGCGCCCTATCCGACACCCGTCGCGCCACCTCGGCCAGGAGGACGTCGCCCACGGTGTGGCCGCGGCTGTCGTTCACGTACTTGAAGTGGTCGACGTCGAGGAAGCAGACCGCCACCGCCGGCCCCCCGTGCGGGGTGCCGGCGAGCGCCTCGGCCAGCCGCTCCAGGAACAGGGTCCGGTTGGGCAGCCCGGTGAGCTCGTCGTGGGACGCCTGGTGGGCGAGGCGCCGCTCGAATTGCCGCCGCTCGGTCACGTCGCGGATGGCGGCCGTCACGACGAGCCCGTCGGGTGACTCGATGGGGCCGACCACGACCTCCATGGGGAATTCGGTGCCGTCTCTGTGGAGCCCGCAGATCTCCTCCACCTCGCCGAGGACGATCGTGCGCGGGGACGCGAGGAACCGCTGTCGCAGCACGCCGGCGAGGGCCCGGGAGCGCTCGGCCACGAGACCCTCCGCCGCCCTCCCCACGAGCTCGGCCGCCTCGTAGCCGAAGACGGCCCGCACCTGGTGGTTGGCCTCGAGGATCGTCCCGTCGGTGTCGAGCACGATCATGGCGTCTGGTGCGGACTCGACGAGGGAGCGGAAGTGGGCGGCATCGCGGCGCTGGTGCTCGAGCTTGCGGGCGTTGGAGATCCCCGTGCCGGCGTGGGCGGCGAGCAGCTCGACGGCGGCGATCTCCTCGGGGCCCACCGGCCGGTCGGCGCGGCCGGCGCCGACGAGGACCCCGGACAGGTCGCCGTCCACCCACACCGGGCTGGCGACGACCGAGCGGAAGCCGGCATCGCCGAGCTCGGGCACCACGCCGGCAAGCGCGGCGCGGTCCTCGACCACGACGGTGGCCCGCTGGTCGCGCACGAGGCCGGGCATACCCTCGTCGGCGGGGCGCGCCGTCCCCCCGGTGAACCCGTCGGGAAGGCCGACGGGATGCAGGACCCGGTAGCCGTCCCCGCCCTCGAGGAAGAGGCAGAGGTGGGCGGCCTCGAAGCCGAGCTGGTGGACGCCGTCGACGGCCCAGCCCACGACGGCCTGCTCGTCGAGGCTCGAGAGCGCCCGCCCGAGCCCGGCCACCCGGCTCCACAGCCGGGCCCGCCGATCGGCCTCCTCCGCGGCCGCGGCGCGGAGCCGGAGCTCCTCGGTGAGCCGGGCCGACAGGACGTCGGCGATGGCCGCGGTGGCCAGGAACATCCCCACCCGGAGCACCACGGTGGCGGTGCCGATGGCCCAGCCCGTGCCGGCCAGAGTGCAGAGATAGGCGGTGGCGAGGACGAGCCCGAGCGCGGTGCGGGCCGGGCGGGGATAGGCGACGCCGGCCAGGAAGACGGCCAGTGCCAGGTAGACGAGATAGAGGTCCGACCGCGCCGCCCCGCTGAAGGCGACCCCGCCCGAGACCAGGCCGATGTCGACGAGCCCCCAGGCGCACAGCACCACGACGGCCCGGCCCCGGGCCAGGAGGGCCCGCCAGGGCAGCAGCACGATGCCCCCCACCCCGACGACGGCCACGGCGAACATCGAGAAGTACGGCCCGGCGTCGATCGGGGGATGGCCCGGCAGGAGGGCGTAGAGGAGTAGCACCCCCAGCACCACCCCACTGGCCAGGACGCCGGCCCCCACGGACTGGAGCCGGACCTGGGAGAGGATGTCGATGCCCCGCAGCTCGTCGAGCCGCCGGGAGAAGAGCAGGCTGGCAGACGCGGCCCACCCCTCGCCGCCTGCCGCCCTCGCCACCATTGCCCAAAGCGTACGACAGGGTGCCCGGCGAGGCCCCGACGGCCGCACAACGGCGGGGGGGAAAGCTGACGATCACGTGAAGGTCGCCCGGGCGCGTCGGGACGCCGTGGACGCCGGGGTGACGCGCCCTGACCGGCGTCACGCGGCCCCCGGACGGGAGGGCCCAACCGGTACCATTCGGGGGTGCCCGGCCTCCTCGACCCCACGCACTTCGTCCAGGATTCGGGCTACGCGGCCATCTTCGTGCTCTGCGTGCTGCAGTCCTGCTGCATCCCGACGTCCTCGGAGCTGACCATGGGCTTCGCCGGGGCGCTGGCCGGCGGGGTCACCCAGGGGATACGGCTGAACCTCGCCGCCGTCATCGTCGTCGGAGTGCTGGGCGAGGTGATCGGCGCCTACGTCGCCTGGGTCGTGGGCCGTTACGGCGGCCGCGCCGCCGTCGACCGCTTCGGCAAGTACGTGCTCCTCAGCCACAAGGACCTCGACAAGGCCGAGGCCTGGTACCAGCGCCACGACCGCTTCGGTGTGCTCGGCAGCAGGCTCCTCCCCGTGATCCGCAACTTCGTCGCCGTGCCGGCCGGCATCGCCGAGGTCCCCCTCGTGCGCTTCGGCGTCCTCACCGCCATCGGCTCGCTCCTGTGGGACGGCGCCTGGGCCGGCACCGGCTACGGCCTGGCCGGCCATTGGCACTCGATCGCCCACGGATTCAGCGACGCCGGCTACGTGTTGGGAGGACTGGCCGTGGTGGCCATCGCCATCGCCGTCGTGCACCGCTACCGGAGCTACAAGGAGGCCACCGCCTCGCTCCGTCCCGAGGTCGGCGTCCCGGACTGACCCTCGGAGCCGCCGGCGCCCGGACGTCGCCGAGCGCGCCGCCAGCGCGCCGCCGCTCTCTGGCCGCCAGTCCTCAGTCGCCGTCGGCCGCCTTGAGGGCGTCGGCCAACCGGCGGTCGACACTCCAGGTGGCCGGGTCCTGATGGTGCTCTCGGGCCCAGGCCACCGTGACCGGGTCGCTGCCCGCCTCCTCGAGGAGCGCCGCCCCGATGCGGTCGTGGGTGAGGTACGTCCGGGCCCGGCCCCGCCAGCGGCCGCCGGCATCGGAGGCCACCAGCCGCCGCCGGCCCGTCACCATGGCCACGGCGGTGACGACGGCGCGCCCGACGGTGCCCAAGCCGGCTTCCACCTTGCCCACATCGTGGAGGAGGGCGCTGGCCACGATCTCCCGCCCCGGCGTCGGACCCCCGTCGAGGAGCCGGAGGGTGTCGCG
Source organism: Acidobacteriota bacterium (assembly GCA_028872975.1). Classification (GTDB taxonomy): domain Bacteria; phylum Actinomycetota; class Acidimicrobiia; order Acidimicrobiales; family UBA8190; genus UBA8190. The sequence continues at coordinate 992 of JAGWNV010000060.1, read as the reverse complement.
GGCCACCCCCACGGCGTGGCGCCGGTCGGGCCCCGACATGCGGGCCCACAGCCCCTGCTCGCCGGCCAGCAGCCATCCCGTCGCCCAGGCCTCGTCGTGGGGACGGGGCCCACCGGGCCACAGGGCGCCGAAGAAGCGGCCGGCCAGATGGCGCAGCGACCCGAACTCCGCCGACGAGGACATCGCTGCGCAGCGTACCGGCCACCGTCGGGGCCGCCCCGACCTTGTGCCAAGGTGGAGAGGCCATGCACCTGCTCGGGGCGACGACCGGCACCTCCTCGCTCGTGGTACTCGTCATCGCCGTGTTCGGGGCCTCGGCGGTCGAGATGGTGGAGGCCCTCACCATCGTCGTGGCCGTGGGCGCCACCCGGGGCTGGCGCAGCGCCTTCCGGGGCGCCGGCGCCGCCGTAGGCCTGCTGGTCCTCCTCGTGGCCGTGGGGGGCGTGCCACTCGTGCGCTACACGCCGATCGACGGCCTCCGGGTCGCCGTCGGGGCCCTGCTGCTGCTGCTCGGACTGAGCTGGTTGCGCAAGGCCATCCTGCGCGCCGCCGGGCTCATGGCCGAGCACGACGAGGACGTCGTCTACGCCGAGACGGTGGCCTCGCTGGCCGAGCACGCCGGAGACGGCGGGCGCTCCCGCCGGGGCGACCCCGAGGGGGTCGGTGTGGCCTTCAAGGGCGTCTTCCTCGAGGGCATCGAGGTGGTCCTCATCGTCATCAGCCTCGGTGCCAGCCAGCACCGGCTCGAGGTCGCCTCGGCCGCGGCCGGGGCGGCCGTCGTCGCGGTGGCGGTCGCCGGCGTCGTCGTGGCCCGCCAGCTCTCCGGCGTGCCCGAGAACCTCCTCAAGCTCGTGGTGGGGGTCATGCTCACGAGCTTCGGCACCTTCTGGGTCGGCGAGGGTGCCGGCGCCCACTGGCCGGGGTCCGACACCGCCCTTCCCGTCCTCGTCGCCCTCTTCGCCGCCTGCACCGTGGGTCTCGTCGCCATCCTC
>JAGWNV010000059.1 GCA_028872975.1 Acidobacteriota bacterium | reverse complement strand
CCTCCTGCGGGGATGGGAGTTCGAGCTGGCGCAGCCGCCGGAGACCTACCGGAACGACCACTCGAAGATGGTCGTCCAGCTGGCCCGGCCCTGTGCGGCCCGCTTCCGCCGCCGCCCCCAGCCGGCCCCGTCGCCGGCCTGCCCCGAGGGGGCGGGGGCGTGAAGGTCGTCGTCGACCGTGACAGGTGCCAGGGGCACGGGGTCTGCGAGAACGAGGCCCCCGAGGTGTTCTCGGTCTCCAAGCAGGGCGTGCTCACCGTCCTCGACGAGTCGCCGCCCGGCCCCGTTCGCCCCCAGGTCGAGGCGGCCGTCACCTACTGCCCGACCGGGGCCCTTCGGATCGAGGAGGACTGACATGCCCGCCTACCCCTACGAGGAGCTCGCCGAGATGGTCGAGCGCTGGCTGGCCGCCAACCGGCGGGCCGAGGCCGAGAACGACTGGAAGCCCATGGCCGAGCTCTTCACCGAGGACGCCACCTACGGCTGGAACCTCGGGCCCGGCGAGGAGTTCATGGCCGTGGGCCGGGAGGAGATCCGCGACGTCGCCCTCGGACTCGAGATGGGCGGCCTCGACGGCTGGACCTACCCCTACCAGAAGGTCCTCATCGATCCCGAGCAGGGCGAGGTCATCGGCCTCTGGAAGCAGATCGCCGACGCCCGCCGCCCCGACGGGAGCCCCTACGAGGTGGCGGGACTGGGGGGAAGCTGGTTCCGCTACGGAGGGAACTGGCAGTGGTCGTGGCAGCGCGACTTCTTCGACGTCGGCAACGCCACCGCCCTGTTCATCGAGATGATCCAGTCCGAGGTGCTGAGCGAGGGCATGAAGCGGCGCGTCGAACGCGCCAGCTCCGGCCCGCTCCCCGGCCACTACCGGCCGGGGGAGTCGCCGGTGGGGCTCTGGGAATGACGTCCCAGGTGGGGCGCCGCGACGACGGCGCCGTCCGCATCCTCACCCTGGAGCGGCCCGAGCGGCGCAACGCCTTCACTGTCTCGCTCTACCGGGAGCTCACCGCCGCCCTCCGCCACGCCGACGCCGACGAGACGGTCCGGGCCGTGGTGCTCACCGGTGCCGGGCCCGCCTTCAGCGCCGGCACCGACCTCGACGAGCTCACCGCCATCGCGGCGGGGACCGCCCCCGAGGGCGCCGGCACGGCCTTCCCGGGATTGGTGGACGCCCTGGCCGAGGTGGCGGTCCCCCTCGTCGCCGCCGTCAACGGCCCCGGTGTGGGGCTCGGGGTCACCATGCTCTGCTACTTCGACCTCGTCTTCATGGCCGACACGGCCGCCCTGCGGGCGCCCTTCGCCGCCATGGGCGTCCCGCCCGAAGCGGGCAGCAGCCTGCTCTTCCCCCTGCGCATGGGCTGGCAGCGCGCGGCGCGGGCGCTCCTCGCCTCGCCGTGGCTCTCGGCCTCGGAGGCCCTCGCCGCCGGGCTCGTCACGGCCGTCTCCCGGCCGGGGTGCGAGCTGGCCGAGGCCGTCGCCGCCGCCCAGGAGATCGCCGCCCACGACCGGCACTCGACGCGGACCATCAAGGCGCTCATGCGATCGGCCGAGCGCGACCTCGTCGCCGCCGCCCGGGGCCGCGAGGACGAGGCCTACCGGGCCCTGTTCACGAGGGAGGGCCGCTGACATGGCCACCGACGCCACCCGCACGAGCCTGGCGCTCACCTCCGGCGCCTTCTGGGCCGGCGACCCCCTCGCCGAGCTGGCCTGGGCCCGGCGCAACGACCCGGTGCACTGGGACGAGGCGGGTGGCGTGTGGGGGGTCACCCGCTACGACGACGTCCTCGAGGTGTCGAAGGCGCCCGACCGGTTCTCGAACGCCGGGGGCATCCGGCCCAACCTCCCCGCCACCCCCATGCTCATCGACATGGACAACCCTGCCCACGCCAAGCGGCGCAAGCTCATCAACCGGGCCTTCACCCCCACCCAGGTCCGGAGCCGGGCCGGCCGGATCAGGGCGATCACCGACGAGCTCATCGACCGGGTGTGCCAGCGCGGCGCCTGCGACCTGGTCTGGGACCTCGCCGCCTGGCTGCCGCTCATCGTGATCGGGGAGTCCCTCGGGGTCGAGGAGGCCGACTTCCCGGCCCTGCTCGAGTGGTCCGACGCCCTCCTGAGCGGGCTCGACGGCAAGGAGGAGTCGGCGGCGCGCATGACCGAGGTCTTCCTCCAGTACCAGGCGTACGCCAACCGGGTCATCGAGAGCCGGCGGCGGCGGCCGGCGGACGACCTCATGAGCGTCCTCGTGCACGCCGAGGTGGACGGGGACCGCCTCGACGACGCCGAGCTGCTCTTCGACTCCCTGCTCATCCTGATCGGCGGGGACGAGACGACCCGGCACGTGATCTCCGGTGGCCTCTACCAGCTGCTCCTCCACCGGGACAGGTGGGAGGAGCTGCAGCGCGACCGCAACCTCGTCGGCCCGGCCACCGAGGAGATGCTCCGGTGGGTGAGCCCCATCAAGAACATGGCCCGGACGGCCACCGCCGACACCGTCCTCGGCGGCAAGCGGATCACCGCCGGCGAGAAGCTCCTGCTCCTCTACCCCTCGGCCAACCGCGACGAAGACCAGTTCCCCGACCCCGACACCTTCGACGTCCACCGCCGGCCCAACGAGCACCTCGCCTTCGGCTTCGGTCCCCACGTCTGCCTGGGCAACAGCCTGGCCCGGCTGGAGATCACCACGATCCTCGACCGGCTCCTCGACCGGCTCCCCGACCTCGCCCTCGTCGCTCCCGGCGAGCCGCCGCGCCGGGCCGCCAACTTCGTGAGCGGCTACGAGTCGATGCCGGTGACCTTCTCCCCGACCGCCCCTCTGGGCGCCGGGGCCTGAGCGGGGACGGGGACGGGGGTCCGGGCATGACCGCACCCCACGCCCTCGGCGCCGGCGACCTCGACCACGAGCAGCTCGCCACCCTGGCCAAGGAGTACCTCCTGGCCGGCCATCTGATCGACCGGGCCGGGATGCCCCACGTCGTCGCCCGCGGGGTGGACGCCATGCGCGACGTCGCCGTCGACGAGTGGATGGCGGCGAGCCCGGTCTACACCACGCGGATGCAGCGCCTCCTCGGCTTCGAGGGCGACACCGTCGAGACGTGCTTCAAGGGCATGCAGATCGACGTCGGGGCCCCCCCGGAGTTCATGGACTTCCGCTACGAGGTGACCGACGACCACCACGGCCGGTTCCATCTCGACCACTGCGGGGCCCTCATGGACGTGGAGCCCCTGGGCGACAAGTTCGTCGTGGCCATGTGCCACCACATCGAGGACCCCACCTTCGACGCCACCGGCTGGGCCACCAACCCCCGGCTGCGCATGCGCCCCGTCCACCGTCCCCCCCGCCGTCCCGCCGACCGCCGTCCGCACTGCGAGTGGTCCGTCACCATCGACGAGGCGGCCGAGCCCGGGCTCGCCCCGTCGCAGGCGGCGGTGCTCGGGAGGTCCAAGGCGGCTCGGCTCCCCCTGGCCGTGATCGCCACGCCCGAGGGGGCCCCCGACGGCCTCCTCGACTACGCCGGGCCCCTCGACCCGGACCTGCAGATGCGGGACTTCGCCACCCCCGCCCTGGTGGCCATCCTGGACGAGGTGTGCCTCCAGGGACAGCTCCTGGCCATGGGCTTCGCCCTCGCCGTGGAGCGGCGCTACGGGCCCGACGCGGCGGTCGAGACGACGGAGAAGCAGTGCACCGGGGTGGCCGGGGTGGTCGCCGAACGGCTCCGGCGGGCCCTCGCCCTCGGTGCCGGCACCGCCGACGTCGCCACGGTCTTCGAGCTCCACCCGGCCTTCCGTCCTCGTGGATACGTCGACTGGGACGTCGTCGTGGACGGCGACGTCGTCCGGCTCCGCCTCGGCGACTGCGCCGCCACCGAGGAGGAGGGGTTCCACTCGTGGATCACCCTCCTGGCGTCCGGTCACGACCGGGCCCTCGGCGCCGTCGCCGGCGCTGTCGACCGCCACTGGGTCGTCGACGCCGAGGGCCCCCGGCAATGGACCGTCCGGTGGACCGAGGAACCCGCCGAGGAGCCTGCCGAGGTCGCCCTCACGAAATTCTCGACGGGGGTGAAGTTCGGCTTCGACCGGTGACCGGTGGCCCGGTCCGGCGCGTTGGACAGGGCCCGACGAGCGGGCGAGGCTACGCAGGTGCCTGGATCCTGCGTCCATCTGGGGTCGGTCCAGGAGGTCACCCCGTCGAGCGACGGCTGCGAGGACTGCCTCGCCACCGGCGGGCGCTGGGTCCACCTGCGCCTGTGCATGCACTGCGGCCACGTCGGCTGCTGCGACAGCTCTCCGAACCGCCACGCCACCGCCCACTGGCGGGCGCACCCGGACCACCCCGTCGTCCGGTCCTACGAGCCCGGCGAGGACTGGTGGTGGTGCTACGGCGACGAGCTCGCCTTCGAGGTGGAGGGGGCCCCTCCCTCCCCCTCGCATCCCTAGGGCGGGCCCGCCGTGACCGGGTCCGGGCGCTGGCACCGGCTCCCCTACGAGCAGTGGCAGGCCACCTGCGACACCCTCCACGCCCACACCCAGGTGCTCGGGAAGCTGGCCGCCCGTCTCGCCCCGCCCGAGCCCGAGCTCCAGCACGCCGCCCTGCGTCTCACGGCCCGGGGCTGGGAGACGCTCCCCCTTCCGGCGCCCGACGGGTCCGGGGCCTTCGTCGTGGCCCTGGACCTCCACACCCACGAGGCCGCCCTCGAGCACTCCGACGGTCGCCGGCACCGTGTGCCGCTCACCCCCCATCGCCCGGTCGGGGCGGTGACCCGGGCCGTGCTCGACGCCGTTCGGGGGCTCGTCGGGCCGGTCGCCCTCGACCTGCGCCCGCAGGAGACCCCCTGGTCGGTCCCCCTCGACGAGGACGGGGAGCACGCCACCTACGACCCCGAGCAGGTCGGCCGCTACTTCGAGGCGGCGACCAGGGCCGCCGGTGTCCTCGCCGCCGCCCGGGCGCCCTATCGCGGCCGGGCCACACCGGTGAACGCCTGGTGGGGCTCGTTCGACCTGGCCGTGAGCCTCTTCTCGGGCCGGCCCGCCGATCCCGGGTCGTCGGACTTCATCGGCCGCAACGCCATGGACGCCCAGGAGGTGGCGCTGGGCTGGTGGCCGGGCGATCCCCGCTACCCGAAGGCCGCCTTCTACTCCTACGCGCACCCGGCGCCCCCCGGCTACGACCGGGCCGTGCTCGAGCCTCCTGCGGCGCGCTGGGAGCCGGGCCTCGGGGAGTACGTCCTCGACTGGGACGAGGTCTGTAGGGGCGACGACCCGCGTGGCGCCGCCCTGTCCTTTGCCCGCGGCGCCGTCCGCCACGCCTGCGCCCTGTGCGACTGGGACCCGGTGCTCTCGTCGAGCCTCGAGGGCGCGCCCCCGCCCGTCCGCTGACCGATGCCGCCGGCGCCAGCCCTCGAGACCCGGTCGGCGGCGGGCCGGTGGGTGATCGCCGCCACCGTGCTCGGCTCGGGCATGGCCGCCATCGACGGCACGGTCGTGGGGATCGCCCTGCCGGTCATCGGCCGGCAGTTCCACGTCCCCATCGCCTCCCTGCAGTGGGTGCTCACCGGCTACCTGCTCTCCCTCGCCGCCCTCCTCCTCGTGGGCGGCACCCTCGGCGACCTCTTCGGACGGCGCCGGGTCTTCCTCGTCGGCGTGGTCTGGTTCGCCCTGGCCTCGGCCGCCTGCGCCCTGGCGCCGAACGTCACCGTCCTCGTCGTCACGCGGCTGCTCCAGGGCGTGGGCGCCGCCCTGCTCGTCCCCGGCAGCCTGGCCATCATCCAGGCGTCCTTCTCGCCCGACGACCGGGGGCGGGCCATCGGGACCTGGTCCGGGCTCGGTGGGGTGGCCACCGCCGCCGGTCCCCTCCTCGGCGGGTACCTCATCACGGCGGCCTCCTGGCGGTGGATCTTCGTCATCAACCTTCCGGTGGCCGCCGTCGTGTGGGCGGTGGCGGCGCGCCACGTCCCCGAGACGCGCCAGGAGACCGCCCGCCCACGGCTCGACGCCACCGGGGCGGCGCTCACCGTGGTTTCGCTCGCCGGCATCACCTACGCATGCATCGAGGGCCCGGCACTCGGCTGGGGCCACACCTCGGTCCTCGCCTTGCTGGCCGTCGGGCTGGGAGCGGCCGCCGTCTTCGTGGCCGTCGAGGGTCGGCGCGCCGAGCCCATGGTGCCGCTCGCCCTCCTCCGCCTGCAGCAGTTCCGGGTCGTCAACCTGGTGACCCTGCTCGTGTACGCGGCGCTCGGGGGTGCGCTCTTCCTCCTCCCGGTGGAGCTCGAGGTGGTGGACCGCTACAGCCCCCTCGACGCCGGCCTCTCCCTCTTGCCCCTCACCTTCCTCATGCTCGTCCTCTCCGGGCGGTCCGGACGGCTGGCGGCGAGGATCGGGCCCCGTCTCCAGATGACCGTCGGCCCGCTGCTCGTCGGGACCGGGCTGGCCATGCTGGCCCGGGCCTCGGGCGACGCCTCCTACGTCACGGGTGTCCTGCCTGCCGTCATCGTCTTCGGCCTCGGCCTGGCCACGACCGTGGCCCCCCTCACCGCCACGGCCATGGCCGCCCTTCCCTCGGCGCACGCCGGCCTCGCCTCGGCGGTGAACAACGACGTGTCGCGCATCGGGGGCCTCGTGGCCGTGGCCCTGCTCCCGGCGCTGGCGGGCATGGCCGGTCGCACCTACCTCCATCCCGGGGCGATGGGCGCCGCCTTCCGCACCGCCGTCTACGTGAGCGCGGCCTGGTGCGGCGCCGGTGCGGTGGTCGCCGCCCTGGGCATCCGCAACCCCCGTCGGGTGCCGCCCGCCGGGGCCGAGTGCAGCCACTGCGCCCTCGACGCCGCGCCCCTGGCCGGATCGCGCTGAGCCCGGCGCCCGTCGGCGCCTGTGGGGCGCGCAGGGTTTCGGACCCCTCAGTGCCGGGAATGGCCACGCGACGCGCGAATCACGGACCGTCGGGCCGCTCCGGCGCCGGCGGCGACGAGGAGGGCAGACGACATGGCAGTGACGACAGTTCCCGGGGTCCGGACACGACGGGCCCGGACCGACGTCCGCTCCTACACGCCGAGCATCGAGCTGGCCGGGCTCCTCATCGTCCTGGTGGGCGCCTGGGGGGGGATCGTCCCCTTCGTCGGCCCGCTCTTCGGCTTCAGCGCCGACGGGTCGCGGAGCTGGACGTGGAACCTGCCCCACGCCCTCCTGCACGCCGCCCCAGGCGCCGGGGCCGTGGCCGCCGGCCTGCTCGTGATGCTCGCCGGGGGGCGGCTCTCGCGTGCCGGTTGCAAGCTGGGCGGCCTCCTGGCCGCGCTGTGCGGGGCCTGGCTCGTGGTGGGGCCGGTCGCCTGGCCGGTGCTCGAGCACACCAAGGTCTTCGTGGCGGCCTCGCCGCTGCGCCAGTTCGACTACTGGATCGGCGACGCGCTCGGCCCGGGCACGCTTCTCGCCGCGCTGGGCGCCTTCGTGCTGGGCCGCCCCTCGGCCCGGCCGGCCCTCGCTGCCCCGGCCCCCGAGACCCGGACGGTGACCCCGACGCGGGCGCCCGCACCCGAGGCCCGACCGGTCACCCCGACACCGCCGGTCTGAGCCGCTATCCCTCGAGGTAGCGCAGCACGGCCAGCACCCGGCGGTGGTCGGTGGGGGTGGCGGGCAGGTTGAGCTTCGAGAAGATGCCGGCCACGTGCTTCTCCACGGCGCCCTCGGAGATGACGAGGCTGGTGGCGATGGCGGAATTCGTCCGTCCTTCGGCCATCAGCCCCAGCACCTCACGCTCCCGGCCGCTCAGGGAGGCCAGGGTGTCGGTGCGGCGCGAGGCGCCCATCAGCTGGGTGACGACCTCGGGGTCCAAGGCGGTGCCGCCCGAGGCCACCCGCACCAGGGCCTCGACGAAGTCCGAGACGTCGGCGACCCTGTCCTTCAGCAGGTAGCCGATCCGCGCCGCCCCGGCGGCGAGGAGCTCTGCCGCGTAGCGGGTCTCGACGTACTGGGAGAAGACGAGGATCCCCACCTCGGGGTGGTCCCGGCGCAGGGCGATGGCGGCGCGCAGGCCCTCGTCGGTGAAGGTCGGGGGCATGCGGATGTCGACCACGGCAACGTCGGGCGGGTCGGCGGCGACGGCCTGTGCCAGGCGAGCGGCGTCGCTCACGGCGCTCGTCACGACGAAGCCCCTGTCGGTCAGGAGCTGCACGAGCCCGTCGCGCAGGATGGCCGAGTCCTCGGCGATCACGACGGTGATGGCGTCGGTGCCGGTCACGCTCAGAGCCAGGGCAGGTCGATGGTGACCGCCGTCGGGCCGCCGGCGGGGCTGGCGATGCTGAGATGCCCGTCGACGGCGCCGATCCGGTCGGCGAGGCCGGCCAGGCCGCTCGAGGCCGAGCCGATCCGGCTGACCACCGCACCGCCGCGGCCGTTGTCCCGCACCACGATCCGCAGCCAGGGGCCGTGCTGGGCGCAGGTGAGCGACGCCCGGGAGGCCTCGGCGTGCTGGGCCACGTTGGCGAGCAGCTCGGCGGCGCAGAAGTAGCAGATGGCCTCGACGGCGGGCGCCGGGCGGCTGACGATCGACACCGCCACCTCGGTGGGCACCGGGCTGCGGGCGGCCAGGGTGGCGAGGGCGTTCTCGAGGCCGGTGTCGAGGGCGGGAGGATGGATGCCCCGGGCCAGGTCGCGCAGGTCGGTGATGGCCTCCTTGGCGCCGCGGTGCGCCTCGTCGACCAGCCGCCGGACGGCGGCGAGGTCGGGGCTGTCGTCGTCGAGCCGCTCCAGCTTCTCGTTGGCCTGGCCGAGCCGCATGGCCAGGGCCACCAACTGGGCCTGGGTCCCGTCGTGCAGGTTGCGTTCGATGCGCCGGAGCGTCTCGGTCGCCACGTCGAGCGTCTTCGACCGGGACTCCTCGAGGCTCCTGACCCGGGAGGTGGTGGCGGCCGGCCCGAGCAGGAGGAACATCAGCTGCCGGTCGAGGTAGACGACGAAGCGCATCGCCCACGGGGCGACGAAGAGGAGCAGGACGCCCGTGACGAAGAGCCCCAGGTGCGTCGTGAACCCCGGTGGCGGGCCGTCGCCGTTGCCCGGGCCGATGGACCGGGCCACGGGACCGAACCGGGCCACGCCCGTGCCGCCGCTCAACGGGGAGGCGATGCCGGACAGGGCCTCGAGCCAGATGCTCAGCGCGAACCAGACGCCGAAGACGGTGAGAGGGACCTTTGCCACCAGGTAGCCCACCGAACGCCAGGCGGTGCCGTCGCCGAGCGACGCCCGCAGCCACCCGATGAGCCCGGGCCGCGGGGTGAATGGCTCGGGGTCGTCGATCTCCACGCCGAGCGCCCGCCGGGCGAGGGCCCGGTGCCACCGGCCGAGGCCCCGGGCGGCCCGCAGTCCACCGGCGAGGACCACGACACCGACGAATCCCACGGTGAGGGCGAAGCCGACGAATCCCAGGGCGAGGACGGCCACCGCTCCGGCACAGGCCAGGGCGGAGCTGACGAGGAAGTAGCCGAGCTCGGCCCAGCTGCGCTTCTGGAACGGCCCCCGGCCCACCGTCCGGAGCAGGCGCCTTGCCTCGTCGGCCCACTCATCGGGGACCCGGACGCGCACCCGGCCCTCCCCGGCGTCGGCCTGTGTCAAGCGTCTCGCTTCAGGAACAGCGCCGCCCCGACGGCCAGGGCCACGGCGGCGTACAGGACCATGAGCCCCAATCCTACGGCCGGGGACACCGGCTGGAAGGGGCCGCCCTGACCCTGGTTGACGGTGGCCATGACCGAGTTGGTGAGGATGTTGGTGGGCAGGTACCGGACGGCGGGGCGGGAGATCCCCCGCATCACGAGGGGGAGGACGAAGACGACCCCGGCGAACCCGGCGATGGCGCCGGCCGTGTTGCGCACGATCAGCCCGATGCCGAACGACATGAGGGCCAGGAGGGCGATGCACAGGCCGGTGGCGAGCACCGCCCGCAGGGCGCCCGGGGACGCCAGGCCGGCCGTCGGGTACCCCTTTCCGGACAGGACGGCCTGGCCGAGGAAGAACGAGACGAAGCTGAGCAGCTCGCAGAAGACGACGGTGGCGGCCGCCGTGACGCCGATCTTGGCGGCCAGCAGGACCGGTCGCCGGGGCGTGGCAGACAGGGTGGCCCGGATGGTGCCGCTCGAGTACTCGGCGGTGATGAGCAGCGCCCCGAACACACCGCCGGTGAGGCCGGCCACGACCAGGCCCGTGAGTGCCATCGACGTGGGGTCGTAGCCGGGGTCGCCGAGGTGGTAGACGGCGTTGTGGGTGACGAGGGCGGTCACGAGCAACCCGACGACGACCGTCACGCCCAGGATGATCGCCGTCGAGGGCAGGGTCACGACCTTGGCGATCTCCGACTTGACCACGTCCCTCACGCGATAGTGCCCCGCCGGGGGGGCCAAGGTGAGCTGGGACATCGGGGTCAGCGCTCCTCTCCGGCCGCGGCGGTGCCGGCCATCGTCGTCGGGCGGAACTCCACCTCGTCCTGGGTGAGCGCCATGAAAGCGTCCTCCAGGGAGGCGGTGACGGGCGCAAGCTCGTGCACCCGGAGGCCCTCACGGCAGGCGAGGTCGCCGATCTGGGGAGCCGTGGCCCCCTCGACGGAGAGGGCCCCGTCGGTGGCGCCGGCGACCGTGGCCCCCTCCGCCACCAGAGCGGCGCGGAACCTCTCCCCGTCGGGGGTGACGAGCCGGACCGATCCCCCGCCGCTCCTCGAGACGAAGTCGGCCACCGAGGTCTCGGCGATGAGGCGGCCCCGGCCGATCACGACGAGACGGTCGGCGGTGAGCGACATCTCGCTGATGAGGTGGCTGGAGACGAAGACCGTCCTGCCCTCGGCGGCCAGGCGGCGGAGGAAGTTGCGGACCCAGCGGATGCCCTCGGGGTCGAGGCCGTTCACCGGCTCGTCGAAGAGGAGCACCCCGGGGTCGCCGAGGAGGGTGGCGGCGATGCCCAGGCGCTGGCTCATGCCCAGGGAGAACTTCCCGGCCCGCCGGCCGGCCACGGAGGTGAGCCCCACCTGGTCGAGCACCTCGTCCACCCGGCGCAGGGGGATGTCGTTGGAGAGGGCCAGCCAACGCAGGTGGTTGCGCGCCG
>JAGWNV010000337.1 GCA_028872975.1 Acidobacteriota bacterium | reverse complement strand
GGTGATGGCCTCGACCCCGCCGGCGAAGGGGTCGTTGTCGGGGAGGGTGAAGAGCTCGGTGTCGACCACCCCCGGGTAGACGACGGTCACCTTCACCCCGCTGTCCCACAGGTCGACGGCCATGGACTCGGAGAACACCGCCAAGGCGGCCTTTGAGGCGGAATACGCGGACTCCCCCGGCGGGCTGAGCGTCGCCGCCACCGACGCCACGTTCACGATCCGGCCCGAGTCCCGTTCGAGCATGTGCGGCAGGAGGGCCAGCGTGAGGCGGACCGGCGAGAGGTAGTTGACGGCCATCACCGCCTCGACCGTGGCGGGGTCGAGGCGCGACACGTGGCGGCGCTTGGGGATGCCGGCGTTGTTGACGAGGATGTCGACCCCGCCGAGCTCGGCGATGGCCTCGCCGGCCAGCCGGTCCACGGCGGCGGGATCGGCGAGGTCGGCGACCCACAGACGCGACGCCGGGGCATGGGCGCGGCAGCGCTCGAGGACCGCCTCGAGCCTGTCCCGGCGGCGCGCCACGATGCCGACGGTGGCCCCGGCCCTGGCGAAGGCCTCGGCTAGGCCGGCGCCGATACCCGACGAGGCGCCGGTGACGAGGACCCGGGCGTTCTCGAAGCTCGGCGGCATCAGACGACCACCACGACGGGGACGATCATCGGCCGACGCCGGGTGCGCTCCCCCACGAACTTCCCCAGCGCCCGTCGGGCGTGGCGGCGCAGCAGGTCGTGCTCGCTCGCTCCCTCGGCCAGGGCTTCTTCGAGCTCCTTGCGCACCGCCTCGCTCGCCTCCCCGATCAGCTCCTCGGCCTCCGGGGCGTGCACCCATCCCCGGGTGACGATCTCGGGAGATCCGACCACCTCGCGCCGGTGGACGTCGACGGTGGCCACCACGACCACCACGCCCTCCTCGGCCAGGACCCGCCGGTCGCGCAGCACCCCGTGCTCGACGTCCCCGACGGTCCCGTCGACGTACAACATCCCGGCGGGCACCGACTCGCCACGGCGCAGGCCGTCGTCGTCGAGCAGAAGGCTGTCACCGTCCTCGCACAGAAGGGCCCGATCCTCGGCCACGCCCATGGCCCGGGCCAGGCGGAGGTGGTTCACGAGATGGCGGTATTCGCCGTGGACCGGCACGAACCACTCCGGTCGGGCCACCGAGAGGAGCATCTGGAGCTCCCCTTGGCGGGCGTGGCCGCTCACGTGGACGGGCTCGATCCCGGTGTGGACCACTTCGGCGCCCCGCCGGTGGAGCCCGTCGATGACCTGGCCGACGGCCCACTCGTTGCCCGGTACGGGGTGGGCGCTGATCACCACCATGTCGCCGGGGCGCAGTCGCAACCGCTTGTTCTCCCCCGCCGCCATGAGGGCCAGCGCCGAGAGGGGCTCGCCCTGGGAGCCGGTGGAGACGATGCAGACCTCGCCGGGCGACAGCCGGTCGACGTCCTCGATGTCGACGAGCTCCTCGTCGGGGATCTCGAGGATCCCGAGGCGGCGGGCGAGGACGACGTTCTTGGCCATCGACCGGCCCAGGGTGGCGACCTTGCGCCCGGAGGCGATGGCGGCGTCGGCCACCTGCTGGACGCGGTGGATGTGGCTGGCGAAGCAGGTGACCACCACCCGTCGCCCCTGGGCCGTGCCGAAGACCCGGCGCAAGGTGGCCCCCACCGAGGTCTCCGAGGCGGTGAAGCCCGGCTCCTCGGCGTTGGTCGAGTCGGCCATGAGCAGCCGGATCCCCGGGCCGTCGGCCAGGGCGCCGATACGGGCCAGGTCGGTGAGGCGCCCGTCGACCGGCGTGAGGTCGATCTTGAAGTCCCCCGAGTGGAGCACGACGCCCTGAGGGGTGTGGAAGGCGGTGGCGAAGCCGTGGGGCACCGAGTGGGTGACGGGGATGAACTCCACCTCGAAGGGGCCGACCTGGCGCCGCTCGCCGTCCACCACCTCCACGAACCGGGCCCGGTCCTCGAGCCCGGCCTCCTGGACGCGATGGCG
>JAGWNV010000058.1 GCA_028872975.1 Acidobacteriota bacterium | reverse complement strand
CCGACCGCCGGGGCTTGAGGGCGAACCACCAGATGCTCGCCGCCGTCCCCACCAGCCCGGCGGCGGCCACGAGTCGCTTCAGTCCCTTGTGCTCGGCCACGACCGAGAGGCTATCCCGGCCCGGGCGGCCCGCCGCCTGCGCCCGGCACCCGTTCCGGGCGCCTCAGGCCTTGAATTGGAGGTCGCCGTAGCGCGCCAGGAGCTCCTCGACGGTGCCCCGGGTCTTCACGGCGCCGGTCATGCCGTAGATGGGCGCCATCACCCCCTGCGAGCCCGGCATGTGGCGGACGTCGGCCACCGACGCCTCGAGGTCGGCCACGAACCGCTGGGCCACCCCCGGCTGGGCGTGGCGGAGGGTGACGCAGATGTGGGCCGCCGGCGGGTGCTGGAGCCCGTTCAGGTTCCACCCCCGGGCGCTCATCTGGTCCATGACGGCGTAGACGTCGATCTCCTCGGAGGCGAAGGCGATCACCCACAACGGGTCGCCGAGCACCCGCAGCTCGGGGATCCGCTCGATGCCGGCCCGGATGACCGCGGCGGTCTCGAGCAGCGCCTTGGTGGCGATGGTGTAGCCCTCCTCGCCGAAGGCGAGCATGGCCGCCCACGCCTCGGCGCTGATCGCCCCCGGCCGGCTGCCGGCGAAGGTGGGCGAGTAGTAGAGGCCGCCCATCCAGGTGGCGGTCTTGTAGTACTGGTACCGCCGCAGCTCGCTGCTGCGGTACAGCACGACCGACGACCCCTTCGCCGCGTAGCCGAACTTGTGGGTGTCGGCCGACATCGACGTCACCCCGGGGAGCCGGAAGTCGAAGGGGGGCACCGGGTAGCCGAGGCGCTCGGCCCAGGGCAGGACGAAGCCGCCCAGGCACCCGTCGACGTGGCAGCCGATCCCCTTGCGCCGGGCCAGCTCGGAGAGCTCCTCGACGGGGTCGATGACCCCGTGGGGGAACCCGGGCGCCGAGGCCACGAGCGCCACCGTCTGCTTGGTGACGGCGTCCTCGGCCGCCGCCACGTCGGCCCGCCAGTCGGCCCCCACGGGCACGGGCACGAGCCGCATCCCGAAGTAGTGGGCGGCCTTGTCGAAGGCGGCGTGGGCGCTCACCGGCACGACGATCTCGGGCTCGGCGACCCCCCGCTCGGCCCTGGCCCGGTCCCGGTAGGTCCGCATGGCGAGGAGGATGCTCTCGGTCCCGCCCGAGGTGACGGTGCCGCACACCGTCGGCACCCCCTCCTCCCCGCCGCCCAGCATGGTGGCCGTCATGGCCACCACCTCCGCCTCGTACTTGACCGCGCTGGGCCACAGCTCGGGGTGGAGGGGGTTCGACTGGGAGTTGACGGCGTAGACCTCGTTCAGGAACTCGATGTGGTCGGCGCTGCCGTGGTAGACGGCCCCTGAGGAGTAGCCGGCCCGCCACTTGGCCTCCTCCCGGGAGGCGAGCTCGCGCATCTCGTCGAGGATCTCCCGGCGGTCCCGGCCGCCGGAGGGGAGGCGCCGGTAGGTGTGGTGCGAGTCCCGATAGGGCCGCAGCTCGGCTTCGAGGGCGTCGACGACGGGGTCGAGATCCGAGGGCTTCATGGCAGTGCCGCTCCTTGTGCCGCGTGTCCCTGCGCCGGCGGTGTCCCCGCCGGGGGGGCCGCCGCCTCGTGCCCGTCGCCGCCGTTCAGGCGCCGGTGCAGGGACTTGGTCCGCTTGTACAGCTCCACGAACCGGCCGTAGAGGTCGTCGTAGACGGCCTTCGGCGCCGGGTCGGGCTCGAAGGTGCGCCTGACCTCGACGCGCGAGCCGATCTCGCCGGCGCCGAGCTCACCGAGGGCCAGCCAGGTGAGCAGCCCCGCACCCCGGACGTTGGCCAGCACCGGCTCGGCGACCTGGCGGACCCGGCGGCCGAGGACGTCGGCGTGGATCTGCGCCCACACCTCCGACCTGGCCCCGCCCCCCACGAAGGCGATGGGGTCGAGGGGACGCCCGACGAACCGCTCGACGGCGCCGAGCAGCCAGCGGCTGTTGTAGGCCACCCCTTCGTAGACGGCCCGCACCAGGTCCCGCCGGGTCGTCGACAGCGACAGGTTGTGGAAGCCCCCCCTGATGGTGTGGTCGTCGACCGGGGACCGCTCCCCGTTGAGCCAGGGGGTGAAGAGGGTCCGGCCTGCGCCGGGCGCCACCGAAGCGGCCACGTCGTCGAGCCGCCGGTAGACGTCCTCGGGCGGTGTCGCCGGTCCGAGCCCGTCGTCGCCGGAGAGGAGCGTCCCGGCCAGGAACCCCAGGCAGGCGCCGGCGGTCTCGTGCTCGTCGGCGACGAGGTACCTGCCGGGCAGCGCCGAGGGGATGGAGGCCACGTTGCGCAGGGCGTCGGTCTTCTTGAACGGGACGTGGCAGGAGATCCACGAGGAGGTGCCGATGTAGAGGTGCCCGGCGAAGTCGGCCACCGCCCCCGACCCCACCGCGGCGGAGTGGACGTCGCCGGTGCCGGTCGCCACCGGCAGCCCGGGGTCGAGGCCGAGGGCGGCGGCGGCCTCGGGCCGCAGCGTCCCCACGACCGTCCCCGACGGGACGAGCTCGGGCAGCTTGGCCCGCTCGAGGCCGGCCATCGACAGGAGCGTCTCGTCGTAGCGGACGTCGCCGATGCGCCGGTTGTCGGTGACCCAATGGGCCACGATCGAGTCGAAGGAGGCGGCGAAGCGGCCCGTCAGGCGGTGGGTGAGCCAGTCGACCGGCTCCAGGAACACGTGGGTGGCGGCGTAGAGGTCGGGCTCGGACCGGCGGATCCACAAGATGTGCGCCGTCGGGTCCTTGCCCGAGTGCCCCGGTGCCCCGCCCGTGAGCCGGACCCACCGCCAGAGCTTGCGGACGTCGTAGCCGAGGACGCTCACGAGCCCGTCGGTCTGCTCCCGGATGGCCCCCGCACCCCGGGAGTCCATCCAGATGACCGCCGGGCGCAGCGGCGCACCCTCGGCGTCGCAGGCGACGGTCCCCGACCACTGCGCCGTGCAGCCGAGCCCGGCCACCGACCGGGCCGCGCCCGCCGAGGAGGCGAGGACCTCGCCGGCGGCGGCGACGATGGCTTCCCACCACTCGCCGGGGTCCTGCTCGGCACCCCCGCCGGGCAAGAGGCGCGTGGCGACCTGCCGGTGGGCGTGGGCGGCGATCCGCCCGTCGGGGCCGACGAGGGCCACCTTGGGCCCGCCCGTGCCGAGGTCGACGGCGAGGACGAACCGATCCCCGGACGAAGCTGCCGCCACCACGTCGGCGGAGCCTAATGGGGACCGGCGGTGCCGCCCCGGGGAGGCGCCGGCCGTCGGCGGGCGCTGCTCAGGCGGCGGTGGCGGGGTGGCGCGGCTCGGAGACGAGCTCGATCTCCGGCGGCAGCCCCTTCACCTCGACCTGGTCGCCCTCCACCTCGACGGTGACCCGAGCCCCGGCGAGGGGGATGCCCTCGACCTTCAGGTACCGCATCCCCGGGAGCAACCGCGGCGCCAGCCAGGTGCGTCCGTAGGGCACCCACGGGTCGAGGCGCAGCATCGTCCGCAGGCACAGAAGCGGGGAGGCGGCCGCCCAGGCCTGGGGCGAGCACGACGTCGGGTAGGCGACGGGCTGGGGGAAGTCCTGGCGGTCCAGGCCGCTGAAGAGCTCGGGCAGCCTCCCGCCCTGGCTGAGGGCGGCGTCGAGGAGCGCCGTGGTGAGCCGCTCGGCGTGGTCGACGAAGCCGTAGCGGGCCAGGCCCGCCGCCACGATGGCGGTGTCGTGCGGCCAGACCGACCCCCCGTGGTAACTGATGGGGTTGTAGCCGCCCATGGTGGTCCCGAGCGTCCGCACCCCCCAGCCGCTGAACATCTCCTCCGACATCAGCCGGTCGGCGACGAGCCGGGCCCGCTCCTCGTCCACGATGCCGGTCCACAGGCAGTGGCCCATGTTGGAGGTGAGCGAGTCGATCTGGCGCTTGTCGGCGTCGAGGCCGATGGCGTACCAGCCCTTCTCCTCCACCCAGAAGTCCCGGTTGAAGGCCGTCTTCAGGTTGGCGGCCTTGGTCCGGTAGCGGTCGTAGGTGGCCTCGTCGCCCCGCTCCTTGGCGAAGTGCGCCCGGGCCAGGAAGGCGCTGTAGACGTAGGCCTGGACCTCGCAGAGGGCGATGGGAGCGTGGGCCACGGTCCCGTCGGAGTAGCGCACGGCGTCCCAGGAGTCCTTCCATCCCTGGTTGGCGAGCCCCCGGTCGGTGGCCCGGTGGTACTCGACGTACCCGTCGCCGTCGGCGTCGCCGAAGTGCTCGATCCACTCGAGGGCCCGCTCGGCGTTGGGCAGCAGCTCCTCCACCGCCTCCCGGGCCAGCCCCCACCGGCGCAGCTCCCCGAGGACCATGACGAACAGCGGGGTGGCGTCGGCGGTGCCGTAGTAGATCGAGCCACCGCCCAGCGACAACGAGGGCGCCTCCCCGAAGCGCATCTCGTGGAGGATCCGGCCCGGCTCCTCCTCGCTGCGGGGGTCGATGTCGGTGCCCTGGAACCGGGCCAGGGTCTGGAGGACCCCGAGGGCGAGGTCGGGATCGACGACGAGGGCCATCCAGGAGGTGATGAGCGAGTCGCGGCCGAAGACCGTCATGAACCAGGGCGCCCCGGCGGCGATCACCACCCGCTCGGGGAAGTCGGGGTCGAAGATCCGAAGCGCCCCGAGGTCCTCCGAGCTCCGCATGAGGACGCTCCGGAACCCCTCGTCGTCAGTCTCGACCTGGGGCACCTGCCGGCGCCACTTGGCCAGCCGCTCGGAGGGGGCGGCGCGCTCCACCGGCTGGCCGCAGCGGTAGCGGGGCTCGATGTGCTTCCCCTCGATGACGGGATGCACCTCGACGCAGGCCCGCCACTCGCCACGCGCCGGGACGATGGCCTCGAAGGTGACGATGTCCTCCCCCACCAACGTGGGAGTGGGCGAGAACTGCAGGTGGGTCCCCCGGCTCACCGTGCCTCGCCGGTAGGAGAACTCGAGACCGGCCTCATGCGGCCGGCGCAGGACCTCGCCTTCGAGGTCGGCTCCACGGCCCTCCTTCACGGCGAAGAGGTCGGCGAAGTCGGAGTCGACGAAGATCTCCACGGCGCAGAAGGTGGCCTCGTCGCCGAAGTTCCGGATGGCGAGGTCCTCGCGCATCCCCTGGCCGACGTAGCGGGACCGGAACACCATCAAGGTGGAATCGGCCCGCCCGGGACGGGGCTGGCACCGGCCGACGAAGGTGGCCGAGAAGGGCTCGTCGCTGACGGCGGCGAGGGCCTCGGGGTGCTGGCCGTTCACGAGCAGCTCGAAGCGCGACAGCAGCCGGGTGTCGCGGACGAACAGGCCCTGGGCCGACCCCGCCGTCACGTCGCCGGGGCGGGTGGAGATGACGAAGGTCGACTCGTCCACGAGCGTGACGGCCCCCGCCCCCCCGTCGAGGGCCGCCACCTTGCCGGCGTAGGCCCAGGGGTCGCTCACCGGGAGGAAGCTATCGGACCGGTTCGCGGCCCCCTGTCCAGGCACGAGATGATTCCCACTACGGCGATAGTGCAAATCCCACCCGGCGGGTAGAGTGAGGCCCGTGGCCCCCCTGCTCGAGGTCTCGGACCTCCACGTCGCCGTGGACGGCGCCGAGATCCTCCGCGGGGTCGACCTCGTCGTCGGCGAAGGCCAGGTCCACGCCCTCATGGGCCCGAACGGGTCGGGCAAGTCGACGCTGGCCAACACCCTCCTCGGCAACCCCGCCTACCGGGTCACGAGCGGCACCGTCCGCTTCCGGGGCGAGGACGTCACCACCTGGTCCCCCGACGTCCGGGCCAAGGCGGGCATGTTCCTCGCCTTCCAGTACCCCGAGGAGATCTCGGGGGTGTCGGTGACCCAGTTCCTCCGCCAGGCCATGGCGGCCCGCGCCGGTGAGGAGCGGTCGGTGCTCGAGGTCCGCATGGCCATGCAGGACTGGATGGGGCGGCTCGGCATGGACCCCGCCTTCGCCGAGCGGTACCTGAACGAGGGGTTCTCGGGCGGGGAGAAGAAGCGCAACGAGATCCTCCAGATGGCCCTCCTCGAGCCCGACGTCGCCGTCCTGGACGAGACCGACTCCGGCCTGGACATCGACGCCCTGGCCGTGGTGGCCGCCGGCGTGGAGGCGGTCCGCGGCGAGCGGCCGGCGCTCGGGGTGCTCCTCGTCACCCACTACACGAAGATCCTCGAGCTCCTCCGGCCCGACGTCGTGCACGTCCTCGTCGACGGCCGGCTGGTGGCGAGCGGCGGCCCCGAGCTGGCCGACCGCCTCGAGCGCGAGGGATACGAGCCGTGGCGGCGATGACAGGCCCCCTCGACGTCGCCGCGGTGAAGAAGGACTTCCCGGTGCTGGCCCAGCAGGTCCACGGGCACCGCCTCGTCTACCTGGACTCGGCCGCCTCGTCCCAGCACCCCCAGTCCGTCCTCGACGCCATGGACGACTACTACGCCACCACCCATGCCAACGTGCACCGGGGCGTCTACTCCCTCGCCGAGGAGGCCGACCGCCGCTACGAGGCGGCCCGCCTCGCCGTGGGCCGGTTCATCGGCGCCCCCCAGCCCCAAGAAGAGGTCGTCTTCGTCAAGAACGCCACCGAGGCCATCAACATGGTGGCCGCCACCTGGGGCCGGGCCAACCTCCACCCCGGCGACGCCGTGCTCCTCACCGACATGGAGCACCACGCCAACCTCGTCCCCTGGCTCATGCTGGCCG
Source organism: Acidobacteriota bacterium (assembly GCA_028872975.1). GTDB lineage: Bacteria > Actinomycetota > Acidimicrobiia > Acidimicrobiales > UBA8190 > UBA8190. The sequence continues at coordinate 4,391 of JAGWNV010000058.1, read as the reverse complement.
AGGAGCGCGACCTGGAACTGCGCTGGGTGGGCCTCGGCGACGACTACCGGCTCGACCTCGACGACCTCGACCGGCTCCTCGACGGGGTGAAGCTCGTCGCCTGCACGACCATGTCGAACGTCCTCGGGACCGTCACCCCCTTCGCGGCGATCGCCGCCGCCGCCCACGACGCCGGCGCCGTGGTCGTGGCCGACGGGGCCCAGTCCGTGCCGCACCTGGCCACCGACGTGGGGGCGCTCGGCTGTGACTTCCTGGCCTTCAGCGCCCACAAGATGCTCGGCCCGACCGGCATCGGGGTCCTGTGGGGCAAAGCCGAGCTCCTCGAGGCCATGCCCCCGTTCCTGGGCGGGGGCGGGATGATCCGCGACGTCCGCCGCGACGGCTTCAGCCCCAACGTCCTGCCCTGGAAGTTCGAGGCCGGCACCCCGCCCATCGCCGAGGCGGTGGGGCTGGCGGCCGCCGTCCACTACCTCGAGGCCATAGGCATGGACCGGGTGCACGGTCACGAGCTGTCCCTGCTCGCCTACGCCCAGCGGATCCTGGCCGAGCGGTTCGGCGACGACCTGCACGTGTTCGGCCCCGAGGGGACCGAAGACCGCGGCGGCGTGCTCTCCCTGGCCTACCGCGACGTCCACCCGCACGACCTCTCGCAGGTGCTCGACCAGGCCGGCGTCTGCGTCCGGGCTGGCCACCACTGCGCCAAGCCCCTCATGCGCCGCCTCGGCGTCCCCGCCACGGCCCGGGCGTCGCTGTACCTCTACAACGAGGAGTCCGACGTCGACGCCCTGGCCGACGCCCTGGAGAGCGCCGGTAGGTTGTTCGGATGATGACCGGGCTGGAAGACCTCTACCGGGAGATCATCCTCGACCACTACCGCAGCCCCCGGAACCGGGGCGAGCTGCCCGAGCCGCCCGCCCATCGCACCGAGGGCTTCAACCCCCTCTGCGGCGACGAGGTCGTCGTCTACGTCCTCGTCGACGCCGGCACCGTCGCCGACATCCGAATCGCCGGTCAGGGCTGCTCGATCAGCCAGTCCTCGGCGTCGCTCATGTCGGCGGCGGTGAAGGGGAAGTCGGTGGAGCAGGTGCGCGACCTCATCCGGACCTTCAAGTCGATGATGTCGATCCACGAGGCCCGCCTCGAGGAGGGCGACGGCGAGGACGGCGCCCCCGGGGAGCCGGTGGACCTGGACTCGCTGGGCGAGCTCGCCGCCCTCCAGGGCGTCGTGAAGTTCCCCGTGCGCATCAAGTGCGCCACCCTCTCCTGGAACACACTCGCCCAGGCCCTCGACGAGCTGGAGACGGCCGGGGTCTCCTGAGGTCCCGGCGCGGCGGCGCCGGGCTCAGCTCGAAGACAGCGCGGCGCCGAGCCGGGCGCGGTGCTCGCCCACAGCCCACTCGATCAACCGCTGGTCGGCGACGACCGGCGAGGAGTCGGCCGTCCCGAAGGTGCCGACCGGCTCGACACGCACGGGCGGACCGGCGCGCCGGACGAGGACGAGGCAGCGGAACCCCGGCGCCGGGCCGGTCCGCTCGAGGGCGACGTCGACGACCTCGTCATAGGGGACCTCGCGGCGGGTGAAGTCCCATGTCCACACCACCCGGTCGGGACGCACCTCCACCCGTGCCGCCAGCCGCCCGGCCGCGGCGTACACGCCGAGCAGCCCCACCACGCCCACCGCTGCCGCCAGGGCGGGGTCCCTCGGGCCGAGGAGGCCGGCGAGGGCGAGGACGGTGAGCCCGAGGACGAGGTCGGCGGCGCCGGCCCACACGACCGCCCGGGTCCGGAAGGCGATGCAATTGCCGCCGGGGGCAGCGGCGTCAACGGGTGCCACGGAGGCGATATCGGCACGGGGCCTGCCCGGCTGAAGCTCTCCGCCTCCGAGGCTTGACTCCCGGTACCCCGACCTATAACTATTTACCTAGCTTCCTAGATAAAGAGAGGATCGCCGGTGATCGAGTTCCACCTCGACCCCCGCTCGGGCGTCGCCCCCTACCTCCAGCTCGTCCACCAGGTCCGCCAGGCGCTGCGCCTCGGCATCCTCCGCCCCGGGGACCAGCTGCCCACGGTCAAGGAGGTCGTGGCGAGCGTCGCCATCAACCCCAACACGGTCCTGAAGGCCTACAGGGAGCTCGAGCACGACGGGCTGGTGGCAGCCCGTCCCGGCGTCGGGACCTTCGTGTCCGGCACGCTCGCCGCCGTGCCCGTCGCCTCCCACGGGCCGCTCCGACGCGACCTCGAGCGCTGGTTGGCGAAGGCCCGGCGCGCCGGGCTCGACGAGGAGAGCATCGAGGCGCTGTTCCGGAGCACCTTTCGGTCCGCCGCCCATGAGGACATAGCGTGAGCGCGGCCGTGGCCGCCCGGGGTCTCGGCAAGCGCTACCGCCGCCGGGTCGCCCTCGACGACTGCAACCTGTCCATCCCCGAGGGACACGTCGTCGGTCTCGTCGGGCCCAACGGGGCCGGAAAGACGACCCTCCTGCACCTCGCCGTGGGACTGCTCGCCCCCACCTCGGGGTCGATCGAGGTCCTGGGCCGACCGCCAGCCGCCGACGCCGCCCAGCTGGGCCGGGTGGGGTTCGTCGCCCAGGAGACGCCCGTCTACGCCCGGATGACCGTCGAGGACCACCTCCGCGTCGGCGCCTGGACGAACCCGGGCTGGGACCGGGCGCTGGCCCGCCGGCGCATCGACGAGCTCGACCTCGACCCCCGGCAGGCCGCCGGCGCGCTCTCAGGCGGCCAGCGGGCCCAGCTGGCGCTCACCCTGGCTGTGGCCAAGCGCCCCGAGCTGCTCCTGCTCGACGAGCCCGTGGCCAGCCTCGATCCCCTGGCCCGCCGGGACTTCCTGAAGAGCCTGATGGCGTTCGTGGCCGACGGCGGCACGAGCGTCGTGCTCTCCTCGCACCTCGTCGGCGACCTCGAGCGGGTCTGCGACTACCTGGTCGTCCTCGTGGCCTCCCACGTGGTGCTGGCCGGCGAGACGGAAGCGCTCCTCGCCTCGCACCGCCGGCTCACCGGGAGCCGCCGGGAACGGGCGTCGCTGCCCTCCGCCTTCGAGGTCGTCGAGGAGAGCCACACCGACCGCCAGAGCACCTTCGTCGTCCGCACCCACGGGCCCGTGCTGGATCCCGGCCTCGCCAGCGAGGAGCTCGGGCTCGAGGACCTGGTCCTCGCCTACATGGGCCGGGCCACGTCGACGGCGCGCCGGCGCCGGCCGGATCTCACGGTGGCGTCGTGATCGCCTTTAGCCTCCGCCAGTTCCGCTCCCAGGGCCTGTGGGGGCTCGGCGCCCTCGTGGCAGTGGGCGTCGTCCTCCTCGTGACCGGCCCCCACCTCGCCCACCTCTACGACTCGTCGGTGGCGGCCTGCCGGTCGGCCGGCGGGGTCGGGCCCGCCTGCAGCACCAACGCCGTCACCTCGGCCGACCGTGCCCTCCAGATCGCCCTCCCCGCCGTCGTCCTCGTGGTGCCGGCCCTCGTCGGCATGTTCTGGGGCGCCCCGCTCGTCGGGCGCGAGCTCGAGACCGGGACGTTCCGCCTGGCCTGGACCCAGAGCGTGTCGCGCACCCGCTGGCTGGCGACCAAGCTGGCCTCGGTGGGGGCCGCCGCCGCCGTCGTCGCGCTGGCGCTGGGGCTCATGGCGAGCTGGTGGGCGAGCCCGCTCGACAAGGTGACCCAGAACCGGTTCTCCCCGAGTGCCTTCGCCCTCCACGGGTTCGTCCCCGGCGCCTACGCCCTCTTCGCCTTCGCCCTGGGGGCCACGGCCGGGATCCTCTTCCGCCGCACCTTCCCGGCCATGGCCGTGACCCTGGCGGGGTTCGTCGGGGCACGGCTGCTCGTGACCTACGACGTCCGACCCCACCTGCTCCCTCAGACGACGAAGACCCTGGCCCTCTCCCGCGACGTCTTCGGGATCCAGATCGACGGCTCGGGCGTGCAGATCGTCCCCCAGGCGCCCGACCTCCCCAACGCCTGGGTCACCTCGACCGTGATCGTGGACGCCCACGACCGGGCTCCGAGCCAGGCGTTCATCGACAAGGCCTGCTCGGGGCTGCCCGGGGTGAACGGCAATCCCCTCCCCGGCCACCTGGGGACCGGTGGTCACCACGGGGCCTTCCCGGCGCCCGGGGCGGTCCAGGCGGCGATGCAGCAGTGCCAGTCGACGGTGGCGGCCAGCTATCACGCCGTGGTCACCTACCAGCCGGCCGGCCACTTCTGGGCCAAGCAGGGCCTCGAGTCCCTCGTCTTCGCCGCCGCCGCCGCCGGGCTGGCGGCGGTGAGCTTCCTCTGGGTCCACCGCCGCCTGCGGTAGGCGGTGACCTTCGGCACTTCTCCGGCCTCCTCCGGCGGCGCACCCTGGCAGGAGCGGACGTGGAACCCGAGCGCGTCCTCG
>JAGWNV010000057.1 GCA_028872975.1 Acidobacteriota bacterium | reverse complement strand
GGCCGCTCGTATGCCCACGGAGAAATGGCTCCCCTGGGGACCCCGGGCCGTGACGGGCGGGGCCGACGGCGGACCGGGGAGCACTACCGCCGGGGCGGCTCGACTGATGGCCGACGCCCGCAGCAGAGCCACGGGTCTCGGCCAGCGCATGGACGGCCGCCTGGTCAGGGGTGTGTGAGAACTCTCTTTACGAAGATCAAGGAGGGCACCTGGGCGCCTCAGGTATTTCGGGGGTCCTGTGTTACAGGGCACGGACCCCCGATCCGGCGCCAGGGAGCCCCTGGCGCCGCCTTGCCGCCCCTGGCGCCGCCTTGCCGCCTCCGGCGTCCAGGCGTTGCCCTCGCCGCACCCAGGCCCAGCGAGCGGCAAGGTTCGCCCGTGGAGGGGGCAACAGCTCGCCTTAGACTCGGCTGGATTCCGTCCGACGCGGTCGTCGCGCCAGATCCGTGCCAGATCGAATGGCACGGGGCGGTAGATAGGGGTCGCCAGCGGTCACTGACGGTACATACGAAAATGCCGCCTGACCTGGTAGGACATGCGAACAGGGAAGTGGGCGCAACAGGACTCGAACCTGTGGCCTCAGCCGTGTGAAGGCTGCGCTCTAACCAACTGAGCTATGCGCCCGGGACCGGCCCATCGTAGTTCCCTGCCACCGATTCCTGGCGCGCCGGCGGGTCCCCTCCTCAGACCGGCGCCACCTCGTCGAAGGCCACGGCCTCTTCCAGGGCAGCCGCCGACCGGATGACGACGAGGTCACCGTGCTGGGGACCCACGAGCTGCAGCCCGACCGGCAGGCCGTCTCCGGTCCTCCCCACGCAGACCGTGGCGGCCGGGGAGCGGGTCATGTTGAAGGGATAGGTGAAGCGCACCCAGTTGGCGTCCTCCTGTCCGTTGATCCGACCCATCGGCGCGTCGGCCCGGCGGGGCGGGGGCCCCGCACAGGTCGGGGTGAGCAGGATCCGCACGTCGTGGAACAGCGCCACCAGGCGGAGGTTGAGGCGGTGGCAGGCGTCCTCGGCCTTGACCAGGTCCACCGCCGTCATGTGCTGCGCCGCCCAGTCCACTTGTGCGGCGAGGAGTGGGTCCACCCGGTCCCAGGCGTCGGTGCCCCGGTGGGGCCCGAGGGTCCTCGTGTTGTAGGCGAGCGCCATGGTGAGCCAGTGGTCGACCGGGTCCTCGTCGAACACGGTCTCGATCTCCACGACCTCGACCCCGAGGCCCTCGAGACGCCCGACGGCCGCCTCGCACAGGGTTCGCACCTCGTCGTCGACGGGCGCGTAGCCCAGGGTGGGCGACCAGCCCACCTTCCTGGGGAGGTGGGCGTCGAGCCCGGCGGCCGGCCAGGACGCCTCGGGGCGGGGCAGCGACCGCAGGTCGGTCGGGTCGGGCCCCACCACGGTGTCGAGCACGTGGACGATGTCGGCCACGCGCCGGGCCATGGGGCCCCGCGTCGAGAGGTGGTGCCAATCGGGGGGCTCGGGGCCGCCCGACGGCACCCGCCCGAGCGAGGGCTTGAGCCCGCTCAGGCCGCAACAGGACGAGGGGATGCGGATGGAACCGCCCCCGTCGCTCCCCGTCGCCAGCGGCACCATCCCGGCGGCGATGGCAGCGGCCGAGCCGCCCGAGGAGCCACCGGGGCTGTGGTCGAGGTTCCAGGGGTTGGCGGTGGGGCCGAACAGGACGTTGTCGGTGTCGCCCTTCCATCCGAGCTCGGGCGTGTTGGTCTTGCCCACGACGACGGCCCCGGCCGCCTTCATCCGGGCCACGAGCGGGGAGTCGGCCGCCGCCGGGGGCCCCGCGGCGTAGACGACCGAACCGTGGCTGGTGACGAATCCCGTCGCGTCCTCGAGGTCCTTCACGGCGAAGGGGAGGCCCGCCAGCGGCCCCGGGTCCCCGCCGGCGGCCACGACCTCGTCCACCGCGGCGGCAGCGGCCATCGCCGCGTCGGCGTCGACGGCCACGAAGGCGCGCACCGACGGGTTCAGCGCCTCGATGCGCTCGAGGGCGTGGCCCACGACGTCGCGCGCCGAGACCTCGGCCCGGCGCACCTGGCCGGCCAGCTCGGCGAGGCCCAGTCGTCGGAACTCCATGCCATCGGCGTAGCACAGGAGCCGGCCGCGTCTCCCACCGCGCCGTGTCGCCCCCTGGGGCCGGCGGTCAATAGGGTGCGTCCGTGCCAGAGGAGCAGCCGGTGCTCGACCACGTGGCCGTCGCCGTCGAGTCCTGGTCCGAGGCCTGGCCCCGCTACGTCGTCGGCCTGGGCGGGCGGTGGGCGTCGGGAGGGGCCAACGTCGGCTTCGCGCCCGCCCAGCTGGCCTTCGCCAACGGCGCCCGCCTCGAGGTGCTCCAGCCCTGGGAGCCGGAGGGAAACCCCTTCCTCCGGCGCTTCCTCGACCGCGGCGGCCCGGGCCCCCACCACCTCACCTTCAAGGTCCCCGACATCGCCGCCGCCCTCGAGGCCGTGCAGGCGGCCGGCTACGCCCCCGTCTCGGTCGACCTCTCCGACCCGGGCTGGAAGGAGGCCTTCCTCCACCCGCGCCAGGCGGGCGGCATCGTCGTGCAGCTGGCCCAGGCCGCCGGGTACTGGGAGTCGCCGGCCCCCGAGGGCTTCCCGCCTCCCGCCGGGCCTCCGGCCACCCTCGTCCGGGTGGCCCACGCCGTGGCCGACCTCGACGCCGCCGTCGCCCTCTTCGGCGGCATCCTGGGCGGCGCCGTCGAGAGACACCCCGAGGCGCGGCCGGGCACAGCCGCTGCCACGGTCCGGTGGGAGGGGCCGCTCGCCCTCCGGCTGGTGACGCCCACGACGGCCGGCGGCGCGCTGGCGGCGTTCCTCGACGGCCGCCCGGGGCGAGTGCTCCATCTCGCCTTCGCCCTCCCCGCCGGCGCCACCCTCCCCGCCGACGCCGCGCCGGCGCCCCGTGACGTCCTCCTCGGGCTCCTCGAGGACGACCTGCCCCTCGGCGTCGTCGCTCCCGAGGACAACCTCGGGACCAGGCTCGTGCTCCTGGCGCCGACCGGGGGCGACGGAGGGCACCGACCGGCGGGCCGGTAGCCTGGGACGGTGCCCCGCCCCGAGCGCGACGCGCCCGAGGGAGCGCTGCCCAAGCTGACGCTGACCCAGCGGCTCCTCACCGCCCTCCCCGACCTCCAACGCCGCCAGCGGCCCGCCGCCCCCGCCAAGGGGCCCGCCGGCCGCAACGGCTCGGGCGCCCCCAACGGCGCCCACCCGGCGGACCGCCAGGTGGTCCGCCCCGACGCCGTGAGCTCGCCGGCGACCGCCACCACCGGGAGCAGGCTCCGCGACGCCTTCCTGAAGCCCCCGGCCCCGTCCGGCGGCCAGCGGGCCGGAGCGGCCTGGTCCAACCCCTATGCCGAGTCCGGCGTGGACGAGCTCCGGCAGAAGATGAAGTACCTCGACGACCGCGAGCGGCGGATCGCCCTCTTCGTGGGCCCCCTTATGGCCGCCCTCGACATCGCCATCATGCTGGTCGGGCTCCACGGCAACCCCGCCCACGGGAAGAACCACGTCAGCCCGTCGAACTACTACACCCTCGGCATCGGCTCCGCCGTCCTCGCCCTCGTGGTGGTGGTCGCCGCCTACTTCCGGCGGCGCTCCTTCACGATCTTCGCCCTTCTCTTCTCCGGCTACGGCGGCGGGCTCGTCACCATGCTCCCCTCCTGGGTGACCGCCGGGTGGCTGTTCGTGCGCTTCAACAAGATGCAACGGGCCCTCACCTTGAAGACCGGCGGTCCTCCGGGCCGCCAGGGGGCAGGTCGCCAGCGCACGGCATCCGGCCGGGCCGACGCCACCGCTCGTCCCAGGCTCGGGGCCAAGCGCGCCAAGACGCCCGAGCCGGCCGGCCCGGCGCCGAACAAGCGCTACACCCCCCCGAAGCCCGGGACCTGATCCCGCTCGTCGACCAGCAGGGCCGTGCGCAAGAGCCGCAGGATCTCCTGCCGGCGGCGCACGAGTGACCGGGCCGTCGGCTCCTCGCCCAGGGCCCGGAGCACCTCGACCTCGGTGACCATGCCGACGACGGTCGAGTAGATGGCGAGGAGCAGCAGGCGCGGCTCGTGGCGACGGACCCGCCCGGCGTCCATTTCCGCCTCGAGGAACGACGAGGCCCGGGCCACGAGCGGGTCGAGGGCGGCGACGAGGCGGGTGGCGGCGGGAGGCCCGAGCCGGCCCGCCTCCCGGACGAGCCCGAGCAGCTCGGGACGGCGGGCCGCCAACCGGAACACCGACCGGACGACTGCCTCGACGCGGGCCCAGCCGTCGCCGGCGCCCTCCAGGGACTCCTCGAGGGCCGCCGACAGCTCCCCGGCCGACCGGTCGATGAGAGCCTCGAGGAGGGCGTCCTTCGAGGGGAACCAGTAGAGGATCGACTGTTTGCGGACCCCGAGGCCCTCGGCCAGGGCGTCGAGAGAGGTGGCCTCGTAGCCGCGCGAGCCGAAGGATCCGAGGGCGGCGTCGAGGATCCGGTCGGCCGTGCTCCGCGGCGGCGAGGACGGCTCCGGATCCACCTACCAGATGGTAGACGGCCCGTGGTAGACAGGGGCTCGTGCCTGACGCCCCCGCGCCAGCCGCCCCCGCCGAGCCGCTCGGGCCCGTGGCCGAGGTCCTCGACGGTGCCCGCTTCTTCGTGACGGGGGCCACCGGGTTCCTGGGCACGGCCCTCGTCGAGCGGTTGCTGCGGGCCGTCCCCGGTTGCACCGTGACCGTCCTCGTCCGCCCCACCCGGCGCCTCGACGCTTCGGCCCGGGCCATGCGGGAGATCGTCCGCAACGACTGCTTCGATCGACTGCGCGCCGAGTGGGGCGAGTCCTTCGACGGGCGAGTGGCCGAGCGGCTGGCGGCGGTGGCCGGCGACGTCTCGAGCGACGGCCTCGGCCTCGACGAGACGGGGCGCCAGGCGCTCGCCGACGCCGACGTGGTCGTGCACTCCGCCGCGGCGGTCGCCTTCGACGCCCCCCTCGACACCGCCGTCGAGGTGAACCTGCTCGGTCCCTCGCGCGTGGCCGACGCCGTCGCCGCCGTGGCCGAGGAGCGGGCCCGGCGCCGTCCCGGGTGCCCTGCCACCCACCTCGTCTCGGTGTCCACGGCCTACGTGGCCGGCACGCACCAGGGCGAGGCCACCGAGACGCTGTTCCAGGAGGCCCTGGCGTCGGGGGCGCGCAACCGCACCCACACCACGGTGACCACCGAGGTCGACATCGACGCCGAGATCAGAAGCGCCAGGCGCCTGCGGGCCGACCTCGAGGCCGAGTCGCGCCGGCCGGGACGGCTGGAGGAGTTCACCAAGGTGGCGCGCCGGGAGCTGGGGGCGGCGGGCACGCACCTGCTGGCCGAGCGGGCCGAGAAGCTGCGCGACGACTGGGTGCGGCGCCAGCTGGTCGAGGCCGGGAGCGCCCGGGCGCAGGCCCTCGGATGGCCCGACGCCTACGCCTTCACGAAGGCCCTGGGCGAGCGGGCGCTCGTGGGGGGCTACGGCGACCGGGTGCCGCTCACCGTCGTCCGGCCCTCGATCATCGAATCGGCGCTGGCCGAACCGCGCCCGGGCTGGATCCGGGGCTTCCGGATGGCCGAGCCGATCATCGTCTCCTACGCGCGGGGGCTGCTACGCGAGTTCCCCGGGATCCCCGAGGGCGTCACCGACGTCATCCCCGTCGACCTCGTGGTGGCCGCCATCGTGGCCGTGGCGGCCGCCGGCCCCGACCGGCGCGGCCCCACCGCCGTGCAGGTGGCCTCGGGCGTGCGCAACCCGCTTCGCTACGGCGAGCTCGTCGACCTCGTCCAGGCGTGGTTCGGCGAGCATCCCCTCTACGACGCCCAGGGCCAGCCCATCGTGGTGCCCGAGTGGTCCTTCCCCGGCCACGGCCGCGTCCAGCGCCAGCTCGAGCGGGCCACGCGGGTCCTCGGCTTCCTCGAGCGCCTCCTCGGCGCCCTGCCCGTGCGGGGACGGCAGGCCGAGGTGGCCGCCGGCGTAGAGGAGCGCCGCGAGCGCGCCGAGCGAGCCCTCTCCTATGTCGAGCTCTACGGCGCCTACACCGAGACCGAGGCCCGCTTCCGGGTGGACCGGCTCCTCGCCCTCTACGACCGCCTCCAGCCCGCCGACCGGGAGGCCTTCTGCTTCGACCCCGCCGTCATCGACTGGCCCCGCTACGTCTTCGACGTGCACCTGCCCTCGGTGGTCGCCCACGCCCGGGTCCGGTCGACGCCGGGACGGTCCACGATGGGCGACCGCTCCGAGCGGGCCCGGCGCGCCATCCTCTCCCCCGACCGCCACCTCGCCGCCTTCGACCTCGAGAACACCTTGGTGGCGTCGAACGTGGTCGAGTCCTATGCCTGGCTCGCCACCCGCCATCTCCCCGCCGGCGAGCGCAGCGCCCTGGCGGCCCGCCTCGTGCGCCAGGCGCCGTCGCTGCTGGCCCTCGACCGGCGCGACCGGGGCGACTTCCTGCGGACCTTCTACCGCCGCTACGAGGGGGCCCCCGCCGCCCTCGTCCGTGCCGACGCCGTCGAACTCTTCCACCACCTGCTCCTGGCCAAGTCCTTCCCCGCCGGCCTGGCCCGGGTGCGGGCCCATAGGGCCCTCGGGCACCGCACCGTCCTCATCACCGGCGCCCTCGACTTCGTGGTGGCGCCCATGCGGCCGCTGTTCGACGAGGTGGTCTGCGCCTCGCTCGGCACCGACCACGAGGGGCGTTTCACCGGCCGCCTCGAGCACCTCCCCCCCACCGGGGAGGCCCGGGCCCTCGTCCTGGCGCAGTATGCGGCGGCCGAGGGCCTCGACCTCGCCGAGTCGGTCGCCTATGCGGACTCGGCGTCGGACCTGCCGCTGCTCGAGTGCGTGGGCTTCCCCGTGGCCGTCAACCCGGAGTCCAAGCTCGCCGCCCTGGCCCGCCGGCGGGGCTGGCACGTCGAGCACTGGGAGAAGGCGGGCGGCGGCGCCCGGCCGCCGCTGCCCATGGGGCCCCTCGACAGGGCCGTGTCGCGATGGTGGGCGCGCTTCGACGGGCTCGTCGACGACCTCTCCGGCTCGGCCCGGCGCCCGTCCGAGGCGAGGCGATGAAGGGGCTCGTCTTCGAGCGGAGCCTCCCCCGCTTCGCCGCCTCCCGGTTGGCCTCGGCGCTCTCCGGATCGGGCCGGGGGGCGGGGGTGAGCCCCCTTCGGCTCGCCGAGCTCGACCCGCCCGCCCTGCCTGGCCCCGAGTGGCTGCGCGTCCGGCCCCTTCTGGCCGGCATCTGCGGGTCGGACCTTTCCACCGTCGACGGCCGCAGCTCCCGGTACTTCGAGGACGTGGTGAGCTTCCCCTTCGTCCCGGGCCACGAGGTCGTCGGCGTCGTCGAGGGGCCGTCGGTGCCCGGCGGCCCCGAGCCGGACAGCCGCGTCGTGCTCCAACCGGTCCTCGGCTGCGAGGCGCGGGGCATCGACCCCCCCTGCCCACCCTGCGCGGCGGGCGAGGTGGGCGGCTGCGAGCGGGTCGCCTTCGGGCACCTCGCCCCCGGGCTCCAGATCGGCTACTGCGCCGACACCGGCGGCGGGTGGTCGTCGGCCGGCCTCGTGGCCCACGTCTCGCAGGTGCACGGCGTCCCCGACGCTCTCTCCGACGAGGACGCCGTGCTCGTCGAGCCGACCGCCTGTGCCGTGCACGCCGTCCTGCGGGCCCGGGTCGCCCCCGGCGCCACCGTGGCGGTGGTCGGTGCGGGCACCCTGGGTCTCACCTTCCTGGCCTCCCTCCGCCACCTGGCCGGTCCCGGCACGGTCCTCGTGGGGGCCAAGCACCCCCTCCAGCGCCGGCTCGCCTCCGAGCTGGGCGCCGACGTCGTGGTGGCCCCCGACCAGCTGGGGCGGGCAGTTCGCCTGCGGTCGCGCTCGCTCGAGTTCTCCGGGCACCTGAGCGGGGGGGCCGACGTGGTGGCCGACTGCGTGGGCAGCGCCGAGTCGCTGGCGCAGTCGCTCGCCATGGTCCGGCCGCGGGGCAGGGTGGTGCTCGTGGGGATGCCCGGCACCGTCCACGTCGACCTCGCCTCGCTGTGGCACCGCGAAGTGGAGCTGGCCGGCGCCTACGCCTACGGCACCGAGGACGTCGACGGGACCCGGCGGCGGACCTTCGACCTCGCCATGGAGGTGGTGGGGCGCTTCGGGCTGGGCCGGCTCGTGTCGGCGGCCTATCCGGTGGAGCGCTTCGAGGAGGCCATCGCCCACGCCGGGGCGGCAGGCCGGCGGGGCGCGGTGAAGGTCGTGTTCGAACTGCGCCCCAGGGCGCGGAGAGGAGCAGCGTCGTGAGCCCCCGTCCCGGATTCGTCCTGGAGGTCGACCGCTCGACCCCGCCCACGCTCTTCTGGCACGGCGAGGGCTTCCGCCTCGAGCGGCTGCCGGTGGGCAGCCGGGTCCTCTACGGCCCCGAGCCGGTGGCGGCGCTGGAGGACCCGGTGTCGGCCATCCGCGGCGCACTGCTCGAGCCCCTCGGCGACAGCGAGCCCCTGGCGGCGCTGCTGCGACCGGGGATGAAGCTCACCATCGCCTTCGACGACGTGTCGCTCCCGCTGCCGCCCATGCGCCGGCCCGACGTCCGCCAGCTCGTGATCGAGCAGGTCCTCGAGTGCGCCGCCGAGGCGGGGGTCGACGACGTGGTGCTCGTCGCCGCCCTGGCCCTGCACCGCCGGATGACCGACGCCGAGCTCCGCCACGCGCTGGGCGACAGGGTCTACGACGCCTTCGCACCCCACGGCCTGCTCCGCCAGCACGACGCCGAGGACCCCGACGACCTCGTCCACCTGGGCACCACCGACCAGGGGGAGGAGGTGGAGATCAACCGCCGGGCCGCCGAGTCCGACCTGCTCGTGTACGTGAACATCAACCTCGTGGCCATGGACGGCGGCCACAAGAGCGTGGCCACCGGGCTGGCCAGCTACCGGAGCCTGCGATACCACCACAACCCCCGGACCATGCAGCACAGCCGGTCCTTCATGGACCAGGAGCGCTCCGAGCTCCACTCGTCCAACTGGCGCATGGGACGGCTCATCGCCCGCAGCGGGGTCCGGGTGTTCCAGATCGAGACCACCCTCAACACCGACACCTTCCCCGAACAGTTCCGCTTCCTCCAGCGCCGCGAATGGGAGTGGACGGCCCGCGACCGGGCCGGGTTCCTCGCCTCCTCGAAGGCGCTCGAGCGCACGCCGCCGCGGGTGGCGCGGACCATCTTCCACTCCATCCGCGCCCCGCATCGCATGACCTCGGTGCAGGCCGGCGAGGTGGAAGCCGTGCACGCCCGCACGACGGCCAACGTCTACGCCCAGCAGCTGGTGGCGGTGGAGGGTCAGAGCGACGTGCTCACCATGGGCCTGCCCTACATCTGTCCCTACAACGTCAATTCCATCATGAACCCCATCCTGGTGGCCTGCCTGGGGCTCGGGTACTTCTTTAACATGTACCGGGGCGCCCCCCTCGTCCGCGCCGGTGGCGTGCTGGTGCTGAGCCACCCCACACCCTGGGACTTCCACCCCGGCCACCACCCGAGCTACATCGACTTCTTCGAGCAGGTCCTCACCGAGTCCACCGACCCGGTCGAGGTCGCCAAGTTCGAGCAGGCCTTCGCCACCGACCCCTGGTACGTGCACCTGTACCGGACGGGCCACGCCTACCACGGGGTGCACCCCTTCTACATGTGGTACTGGTGCGCGCACGCCCTCGAGCACCTCGGTGCGGTCATCGTGGTGGGCGGGGACCGGGCCGCCGTGCGCCGCCTCGGCTTCACCCCGGCCACCACCCTGGCCGACGCCCTCGAGATGGCGAGCGACGTGGTCGGCCCCGACCCGAGCGTCCTGCACCTCCACTCGCCGCCGCTGGCGCTCGCCGACGTGCGGCCGTGACGGTGAGGGGGCGGCGGGGCGCGCCGGGCCGGGCCGGGTTCCCGTGGTCGGCGCCCACCTGGCCGGCGGGGCTCGACCGCCCGGCCCCCGAGCGGGAGGTCGGCGCCGACTACGACACCGCCTGGGCCCGCCGTTACCCCGCCCGCCTGGCCCGGGCCGTCGTCGTCGACAACGTCACCAGGCCTCTCGCCCACGTCGTGGCCTCGCCGCGGGTGGAGGGCGTCGAGCTGCTGTCGCTGGCCGAGGCGCCCGTGATCCTCGCCGCCAACCACGCCAGCCACCTCGACACGCCGCTGCTCCTGTCGGTGCTCCCCACCGGGCTCCGCCACCGCACCGTCGTAGCCGCCGCCGCCGACCACTTCTTCGACCGGCGCTGGAAGGCGCACCTGTGGGCGGGGGTCCTGAACGCGGTGCCCATCGACCGCCACCGCGTGAACCGCCGCTCCGCCGACCTCGCCGCCGGGTTGCTCGAGGAGGGGTGGAGCCTCGTCATCTTCCCCGAGGGCGGCCGGTCGCCCGACGGCTGGTTCCAGGCGTTCCGGGGCGGCGCCGCCTACCTGGCCGTGAGGACGGGGAGGCCGGTGGTGCCGGTGCACCTGGCCGGCACCTGGCGCTTGCTGCCCAAGGAGGGCAGAGGGCTGCGGCGGGGGCGGACCACGGTGCGCTTCGGCACGCCGATGCGGCCCGACGACGGCGAGGACGCCCGGCGCTTCGGGGCCAGGATCGAGCGCACCATCGCGGCGATGGCCGACGAGGCCTCCTCGGACTGGTGGTCGGCCCGGCGGCGGGCGGCGGCGGGTACCACACCCCCCGGCACCGGCCCCGACGCCTCGCCGTGGCGCCGGGCCTGGGCGCTCGGCACCGATCCGTCCGTCGCCGAGCGCGACGAGCCCGGCCGCTGGGCCGTGCGGCGCCGGCGACGGGACTGACGGCGCTCAGGCCCGCCGCGCCAGCACCCGCCGCCACCGCAGCTGGCGGGCGGCGGCCAGACGCTCGAGGCGCAGTGCCTGCTCCTCGCTGTCGTCGAGGGCGACCTGCACGTCGCCGGTGGCCAGGGAGAGGAGCAGGTCGGCGAGGGCGGGATTGCGGGCCAGGGCGGGCCCGTGCAGGTAGGTGCCGACGACGTTGCCCTGCCAGGCCCCCTCGGATCCGTCGCCGTTCCCCACACCGGTCCGCACCACGGCGAGCGGCCGCGCCTCGGCGCCGAGACGGGTGTGGCCGCTGTGGTTCTCGAAGCCGGTGAGCGCCGGCGGGGAGGGCCCGAAGAGCTGGCCCGGGAAGGGCTCGGCCAGGAGCTCCCCCACCGCCCGGCGTCCCGGGCCCTTGACCGTGGACACGTCGAGGAGGCCGAGCCCGGGGCGCCGCGCCCCCGTGGCGTCGGGGAAGGAGGTGCCGAGCAGCTGGTAGCCGGCGCACACGCCGAAGACGGCGGCGCCGCCGTCGAGAGCGCGACGGAGCACCCCTCCGGCCAGGTGCTCGGCGGCCTGCAACTCGGGGCCGTCCTCCCC
>JAGWNV010000056.1 GCA_028872975.1 Acidobacteriota bacterium | reverse complement strand
GCCAACCTGTGGGTGTCGTGGCGCAAGCCGGTGGCGGCCGGGGACAACCCCTGGGACGCCCACGCCCTCGAGTGGTTCGCCACCTCGCCGCCGGCGCACCACAACTTCACGAGGCTCCCCCCAGTGCGCTCGGAGCGCCCCGTGTGGGACTTCCACCACCCCGACGCCGTCACCATCCGCCACGGTGGCAACGGCCACGGGCGGCTCGGCACCGAGGCCGACCGGACCGCCGGCAACGCCGCGGACTAGGAGGACTCTTCGTGCGGATCGAGGCGCTGTTCCTGCTCGGCGTGGCCGTCTTCTTTGGCCTCGTCGGCATCGTCTACTGGTTCTGGGGCTACGAGCAGGGCGGCACCACCATGCTGGTGGGCACGGTGCTCCTCGGGCTCCTGCCCGGGGGCTACTACTACTGGTGGTCCCGGCGCATGAAGCCCCGTCCCGAGGACCGGGCGGACGCCTCCATGGACGAAGGCGCCGGCGTGGTCGGGGCCTTCCCCGACCGCAGTGTCTGGCCCTTCGTGCTGGGGATGGGCCTGTTCCTCGTGGCCCTCGGTGCCGTCTTCGGCAAGTGGCTCCTCGCCCCGGGGCTCGCCCTGGTCGTGTCGGCCGCCGTCGGCGTCACCGTCGAGAGCCGTCGCGGCGGCACCGTCTGAGGGGCCGGTCCGGGACCGATCAGCGGCGTCCCCGACCGGTGGCGGCGCCCACCGGGGCACCGATCGGTCGGAGGTCGGCCACGGCCTCGGTGACGTCGGCCCACAGCTCGGCCATCCCGCCACCACCTCGAGGGCGCGACGGGTCCGCCCCGGGGCCGGCCTGGGTCGGTGTCTCGCCTGCGGTGGTCTCGCCCATGTCGAACGTCCCTGCTGGTCCTCCGGCTTCGAGCCGTGCCGTTCCCATCGGCCTCCCGGCGCCTGAGGTTGAGGCCATCGCCACCGACCTACCCGTTGCAGCGCTGGGCCTACCCGTTGCACCGCTGGGCGCCCCGCGATGCAGCCCCCGTTTCCACATCTTCCGCACAATCGCCCCACACGCACAGGTCCGCCTGCTATAGATCGTCTCGGGGGTGACGCGCGCATGGCGCCTGCAGCGAGGGCCGAGGTAGGGCCGGCAGAAGAGCCGCCGCCCTTCCGCACCCAGTCGACCCTTGCCTAGGCACGCCGTGTGCGGACCGCCCCGGTCGTGGTGCGGTGAGAGGAGCCGGGGGCGTCGCTCCGCTCGCCGGGGTTCCAGCCGGTGACGCGCCGGCACCAGCGGGGGTTCACGGGGGTGATCCTCATGCTCGACCCCGAGGCGGCCCCCTCCGCCGCCGTCGTCGGCACCGTCCTCGTGGCCGACGACGACGTGGCCATCAGAGAGACCCTGCGGGCCATCCTGGAGCTCGCCGACCACGAAGTCCTCGTGGCCGAGGACGGCGAGGAGGTCTGGCGGATCCTCGCCGAGCACGACATCGACGTCCTCGTCTTGGACCTCACCATGCCGAGGGTCGACGGGTGGGCGGTGCTCCGTGCCCTCGGGAGGCGCCGTCCCGTCGTCATCGTCCACACCGGCAACGTCCTCAGCCCCGGTGACATCGCCGCGTTCCTCGAGTTCCGCCCCTTCGGCGTCCTGGCCAAGCCCGTGCCGCCGGCCCGCATGCTGGCCGCCGTGGCCGACGCCGTGGCCGAGGCCAGGGCCAGCGCCTAGCGGACCGAGGGGCCGGCCGCGGCCGCGGCGGCGCTCGCCGTCAGGGCGGCCGGGTACGGCCGTCCCACAGGGCGATCCCGCCCAGGAGGCCCGCCATGTTGGCCACGATGGTCACGTCCGCCCCCAGGTCCGCCGGGAGACGGCGGGCGTTGCCCCCGCCGATGTAGCAGTGGGAGAAGAAGGTGAGGGCCCGGAGCGAGGCGAGGGCCTTGCGCACCCGGGTGACCCACCGCTCCTCGCCCACGGCCCGGCGGGCGAGGTCGCCGAGCTGCTCCTCGTAGGTCTGGCCCTTCCTGAAGGCGTGATGGGCCAGCTCCATGTGGGGAAGGAGCATGCCCTCGTAGAAGGCGGCCGTCCCGAAGCCGGTGCCGAGGGTGAGCACGAGCTCGAAGCCCGTTCCACCCACCACGGCCGCCCCCTGGACGTCGGCGTCGTTGGCCACCCGGACGGGCAGCCGGAGCTCCGCTTCGAGGGCCTCGGCGAGGGGGAACTCGCGCCAGGCCACCTCGAGGGCGGGGCTCACCGGGGTACCGGGGCCGGCCTCGGTGTCGAACTTGGGCGCGCTCAGGACCACCCCGCCGCGCACCATCCCCGGGAACCCGACCGAGACCCGCTCGGCCCCCTCGAGGCGCCGGTAGAGCCCGACGAGCTCGGCCACCAGCCGCTCGGGGGGGCAGGGGTAGGACGTGAGGACCCGGACCCGCTCGCTCACCATCTCGCCGGCGGCGTCGAGCACGGCGGCCTTGAGGCCGGTGCCCCCCACGTCGAAGACGGCCGTCCGCGGCCTGCGCTCCACGGTGCCGGGAGCGCTCTGCGTCTCGGGCCCGCCGCCCACCACCCGAGAGGTCATCGCTGGAGTCCCCATCGACGAGGTCGCACCGCCGGGGTGCAAGGCTACCGGGGCACCCGGGCCCGGCCGTGCACCCGGTGCGGGGCGCTCAGAAGTACCAGCCCGAGGGGATCCAGGGCCCCGGCACGTCCATCCCGTCGACGAACATCGCACCGCCCACGTGCAGGGTGAGCCGGGCCCGGTGGGCCACGTCGAAGGCCCAGTTCTGGGCCGAGGTCAGGCCGTAGGCGAGGACCTCGGTCCCGGACTCGCCCAGGTACCGCCACAACAGGGTCGAGGCCGTGCCGGCGTCGGTCGCCCCCAGCATGAGGAGCCGCCCCGGGTACCACAGCGACCATCCCCGGCGACCGCCCTCGTCCACCACGTCGAGGTTGCTGCCGAGCTCGAGCCCGAAGGCGACGTCCTCGGTGCGCGACCGGCCCAGTCCCGCCTCCACGCCGGCCACGAGGTCGAGGTCGGCGGCGTCGCCCTCCCGTCCCGGCAGCCCGGCGGGGATCGTCGAGCGGTCGGGCGTCCCGTTGATCTCGGCGGCGGGGTACATGGTCAGGCCGGCCAGGGCGTAGCGGCGCATGGCCCGGGGGTCGGGCGAGGACTGGATCATCCTCACCGCCGCGCCCTCGGCGTAGCCGAGGGCGGCGGAGAGCAGGGCCCGGCCCACCCCCCTGCTCTGGGCCTCGGGGCGGACGAAGAGCATGGACAGGCCCCAGAAGGCCTCCCGGCGGATGGACTCGGCCACCCCCACCACGCCGCCACCGTCCTCGGCCACCCAGGCCCCGGGGCCGTCGCGCTCGACGAAGCGCAGGTGCGCCCGGCGGTTGGCGGCGGTCTGCTCCTCGGTCCTCGGCGGGTGCGGGGGGCGCACGCCCCGGGCCACCTGGTCGTCGGCGGCGGCGTCGATGACGGCCATGGCGGCGTCGGCGTCGGCGCCCGCCATGGGCCGTACCCGGACCGCGTCCGAGGCGGCGGGGCTCACCGGCGCTCCGGCGGGGGGTCCCAGGGCCGCCGGCGCATGGCCAGGCCGCTCGAGCCCTCCCAGAAGCCCTCCGAGCGGTACAGCGGCGCTCCCGAGGCGGTGGCGTGCAGCTCCACGTTGTCCACGCCCCGCTCCTCGAAGAACCGCAGCACGGCCCGCAGCACGGCCCGCCCGAATCCCCGCCGGCGCCAGTCCGGCTCGGTCGACATCCACTGGACGTAGCCGGCCAGGCCGTTCGGGTGCCACGGGTTGGGCAGCCGCGGCACCACCACCCCGGCGCCGCAGGCCGCCAGGGCGCCGGGCCGCTCGGGGTGGTCGACCACGAAGACCCCGAGGCCGTCGGAGGGGAGCCGGGCCGTCACGGCCAGGGAGGCCTCCCGCCAACGGGCCCAGTGGGCCTCGTCGAGGCCCCCGCCGCCGAGGGGACGGAACATGGCCTCGGCCAGCCGGACCACCTCGGGCCCGTCGGCGGCCGACGCCACCCGGGCCACGGGCGGCGGGCTCAGCGCCGGGGGATGCGGCGGACGCCCGAGCCCAGGTCGGCCCCGACCGGCTCGGCCCGGTCCCCCACGTCGATGAACACCGGCACGGGCGTGGGCTCGAGCTCGTGATGGCCGTCGCCGGGACGGTCGTCGCTCGGCGTGGTGGCGTACTCGCCGGTGGCCGACCGGGTGACGACGTTGGTGCGCTTGCGCTTCCCCGAGTGCGGCGTGAGGGCCAGGTCCAGACACAGCCGCCACGTCACGAAGAACACCACGACGGGCACGAGCACGGTGGCGAAGCGGAAGAACCACAGCACGCTGTTGAGCGAGATCTGGAAGAAGTTGGCCAGCACGTCGGTGGAGCTGGCCGAGAACAGCGTGAAGAAGAAGGCGAGCGCCGCCGCCCCGAGGGCGGTCCGCCGGGGCTTGTCCCGGGGCCGGTCGAGGAGGTTGTGGTCGGCCCGGTCCCCCGTCAGCCAGGCCTCCAGGAAGGGCCAGGCGTAGAAGACCCCGAAGCAGATCCCCGGGAAGACGATGGCGGGCAGGAAGACCTCGAAGGGGATGGTGTGCCCGAAGGATGCGAACTCCCAGCTGGGCATGATCCGCAGGGCCCCGTCGAGCCAGCCCATGTACCAGTCGGGCTGGACGGCGTAGCTGATCTTGTAGGGGGCGTACGGGCCGAACTGCCAGATGGGGTTGATCTGCACCAGGCCGCCCAGCGCCCACAGGACCCCGGCGATCATGAAGAGGTAGCCGGTGGTCTTGGCGATGAAGGCCGGGTACATCGGCGTGCCCACCACGTTGTGCTCGGTGCGGCCCTTGCCGGGGAACTGGGTGTGCTTCTGGCGGACCAGGAGGGTGAGGTGGGCGGTGATGAGCCCGAGGATGACGAGCGGCAGCACCAGCACGTGGAGGATGAAGAACCTCGGGATGAGCGACCCGTCGCCCGGATAGTTGCCCCCGAAGATGAAGAACCCGAGGTAGCTGCCCACCACCGGCATGGACAGCAGGAAGGAGAACACCAGGCGGATGCCCGTGCCCGACACGAGGTCGTCGGGGAGCGAGTAGCCGATGAACCCGTTGGCGAGGCCCAGCGTGAGCAGGGTGACGCCGATGATCCAGTTGGCCTCCCGGGGCTTGCGGTAGGCGCCGGTGAAGAAGACCCGGCACATGTGCACGGCGATCGAGCCCAGGACGACGTCGGCGGCCCAGTGGTGCATCTGGCGGATGACCATGCCGCTTCGCACGCCGAAGGAGATGTCGATCGTCGAGGCGTAGGCGGCCGAGACCTTCACGCCCCGCAGGGGGGCATAGGCGCCGTGGTAGATGACCTCCGCCGTCGAGGCGTTGAAGAACAGCGACAGCCAGATCCCGGTGACGATGAGGATGACGAAGGAGTAGAGGGCGATCTCGCCGAGGAGGAACGACC
Organism: Acidobacteriota bacterium; assembly: GCA_028872975.1. Classification (GTDB taxonomy): domain Bacteria; phylum Actinomycetota; class Acidimicrobiia; order Acidimicrobiales; family UBA8190; genus UBA8190. Next base: position 6,031 of record JAGWNV010000056.1, on the reverse strand, counting down.
AGTGGTCGGGGAAGATCTTGTCGAGGAAGACCCGCCCGCCCTTGGCCACCCCGAGCCGGACGTCGAGCCACCGCACGCCGGCCTCGACGGGGTCGGCCTTCACCTTGCCGTTGCCCTGGGTGCCCCGTTGGCGCAGGCCCCGGGCCGGGCGGTTCCCGAGGGTGGTCACGACCGCTCCCAGAAGCCGGGGCCGACCGGCTCGTCGTAGCCCTTCTGGGCCCGGAGGAACCCGGCCTCGTCGATGTACAGCGGCAGCTGGGGCAGCGGCCGCGGGGCGGGCCCGAACACCTGGGTGCCCCCGTCGAGCACGTCGAAGAGCGACTGGTGGCAGGGGCACAGAAGCTGCTGGGTCTGCTCCATGTAGAGCCCCACCGGGCACCCGGCGTGGGTGCAGAGCTTCGAGTAGGCGAGGTATCCGTCCGGGCCCCAGGTGTCGCGCCCGGGGCGGGTCTTCACGTCGCTGGTGGAGGCCCGCACCATCATGGTCTGGTCGACGCTCTGGCCCACGAACCCCTCGGGGAACACCGTGAGCATGCCCCCCACCTCCATGTCGTCACGGTGCACCCGCTTGCCGTTGGTGTCGACGACGTAGGCGCCCTTCTTCCAGTCGGTGACGAAGAGCGCCTTCTTGGGCTGGGGGCCGAGCGAGCGCAGCAGGGGGAAGGTGAGCACCACCCCGAAGGCGGCCGCCCCGAGCCCGAGGATCCCACCCAGGATCCCCCGGCGCCGGAAGACCATCTTGCCCCGGTCCACCACCGCCGCCGTCATGGCCTCGACCTCGGCCTGGCTCGAGACGTAGCTGTGGCGCTCCTCGGAGAACGGGCCCCTGGGCATGAGGTACTTGCCCCACGCCGACAGGCCGAAGCCGAAGCCGAAGAGCCCGATCCCGAGGAGGGCGCCCTCGGCCTGGGTCTGGCCCCCGACCCAGAAGCAGATCCCGTAGCCGACGAAGCCGAGCACCCCGAACAGCAGGCACACCGCCACCACCCGCTCGGCCCGCTCGGGGTGCCGGGCGTAGGGCTGCATGTGCGGGTCGTCGAAGGCGGCAACGGGGCTGCGCACCGTCCCGTCCCCCCCGTCGCGTCCGGTCGTCGTCGTCACGCCCGTTCCCCCAGCCAGAAGGCGATGAGCATGAGGCCGCCGATGCCGACCAGGAGCGCCACGAACCCCTCGGCCACCGGGCCGATCCCGCCGATCCCGAGCCCGCCGCCGTTGTCGGGCTGCTGGATGACGCCGGTCACGTAGGAGACGACGTCGGCCACCTGCTTGTCGGAGAGCTCCCCGGGCCCGAAGCGCGGCATGTTGCCCGGCCCGGTCCGGATGGCCTCGGCCACCTGCGTCTTCGTGGCCACGTGCAGCGAGGGGGCGAAGTAGCCGTCGGCCAGGGCGTCGCCGGCACCGGTCACGGTGTGGCAGGCGGCGCAGTCGAGGACGAAGAGGTCGAGACCGTCGGCCTGGCCGGCCACGCTCGTGCTCACCGCCGGGATGCTCGGGGCGTTGGGGGTCACCGGCGCCAGCGAGGCCACGTAGGCGGCGATCTGGAGCGTCTCGGTCCGGGTGAACCGCGGCGGCTTGCGGACGGCCTGGATGGCGGACCCGGCCAGCGGCATCCGGCCCGTCGACACCCAGAAGTCGACGGTGGCGGCGCCCACGCCCACGAGGTTCGGGGCCCGGTCGCTTCCGTAGGCGTCGGTCCCGTGGCAGCTCGAGCAGTTGGCCTCGAAGAGGACCTTGCCGGGGGCGACGTAGCTGTCGGGAGGCAGGCTGTAGCTGATGGGCGGGCCCGCCGCCTGCGACGGCGCCGCCTGCGACCGCGCCGCCTGGTGGCTCGGCGAGGCGCCGGCCAGTGCTCCCGACCCGAGCAGGCCGGCGAGGGCCACGCCGCTCACCACGAGCCCCGGGCCCAGCCACCGGATCACCCGGCCGGACCCGCGCCCGCGCCCTGCTTCGCGCATCGGCCCGCCCGTCATCCGGCCGGGAGGAGGAAGAGGCAGCTGAAGATGCCGATCCACATGAAGTCGACGAAGTGCCAGTAGTAGCCCACCGCCTGGTACACGTTCGTCTCGCCGGGGTCGCCGGCGGGGCCGCGCATGCGGCCCAGGAGGAAGATCATCGCCACCAGGCCGAGCGCCACGTGCAGCCCGTGGATGCCGGTCATGACGAAGAAGAGCGACCAGTAGGCGTTGAGGGCGGGCCCGTGGCCCTTCGAGGCGAAGTCGTGCCACTCGTAGAGGGTGTTGGCGAGGAAGGCCAGGCCGAGGAGCCAGCTGATGACGATCCACCACCGGGCCTTGGAGCGCTCGCCGCGCTCCTGGGCCCACACCCCCATCTGGAAGGTCGGGCTCGAGACGAGGAGGACGACGCTGAAGATCCCGGCCTGGACGTAGTCGAGGTGCTCACCGGCCAGGATCGGCCACACCGCCGCATGGGCCCGGATGGTGAAGTAGGCGGCGAAGAGGCCGCTGAAGAACATGAGCTCGGACCCGAGCCAGATCATCACGCCGACCGCCAGCAGCGGTGGCCGCTCGGGCACGTGGCGCGCGGGGCGTTCGACCGTCAGCGCCTGCGTCACAGGGGTCTTTCCTAGCGGACGGAGCAACCCGCGCGCCAACACCGTCCGGCCGCCTGGTCAGGCGCGAAGCGGCTCCGGGAGGGCCTGGGAGTGGACCACGGCGAGACGGCGCGTGGGCCTGGTCAGGGCCACGTAGAGGGCGCGGAGCCCCTGGGGCGACTGGGCCACCACGGCGGCGGGCTCGACCACCACCACGGCGTCGAATTCGAGGCCGTTGGCCATGTCGACGGGGAGGAGGGTGAGGGGCGCGCCGAGCCCCTCGAGGCGGGGGTCGCTGGCGCGCTGGCCGGCCCGGTCGAGGGCCAGGGAGATGTCGGCGACGAGGGACCCCGGGGCCAGCACCGCCACCGTGCCCGGCGCCACCTCGGCCACGAGCGCACCGGCCACGGCGGCCACCGTCCCGGCCAGCGCCCCGCCGGCGTCGACCAGGCGCGGCTCGGCCCCCGTCCGCCGCACGGCGGTGGGCGGCGCCATGCCGGGCACGGCCCGGGCCAGAACCCGGCCCGCCACCGCCACCACCTCGGCCGGGGTCCGGTAGCTCACGGTCAGCTCGACGAGACGGGGGGCGCGCCCGGCGGGGAGATGGGCGGTGATCTCGTCCCAGCCCGCCGCCGCCCAGGGGCCGGTGGCCTGGGCGATGTCGCCCACGACGGTGACCGACCCCGACAGCGACCGCCGGGCCACCATCCGCAGCTGCATGGGCGACAGGTCCTGGGCCTCGTCCACCACGATGTGGCCGTAGGTGCGGGGCTCGTCGTCGGCGGACCCGGGGCGGGGCCCCCGGCGGGAGCCGAGGAGCACCCGGGCCTCGTCCACCAGGGCCACGTCCGCCGCCGACCAGGGGATCTCCTCGAGCGAGCTCCGCCGGGGCCGGACCAGGGCGGCCTGCTCGGCCCGGCTCAGGATGCCCCGGCCCGCCTCGGCCAAGAGGGCGGGGGCGCCGAAGAGGTCGTGGAGGAGCTCCTCGGCGCTGAGCCGGGGCCACATCCGGTCGAGGGCCTCGGCGAGCTCGGGCTGGCGCCGGACCTGGCCGGCGAACCCGGCGAGGTCGAACGTCTCCTCCTCGGAGTCGGCCCCGGCGCCGTTGCCCGAGGCCGGGCCGCCGATACCGTGCAGGCCCAGGGTCCGCAGGTGGTCGTCGGCCAGACGGCGGATCACGAGCTGCTCGACGAACCGGCGCCGGGCGTTGTGGGTCCCGGGCCGCCGCCGGGCGGCGGCGATGGCCTGGGCCGACACGTCGGGGGTGAGCCGCAGGACGCCCGCCCCGTAGGGGATCTCCGCCGTCCGGCGCAGGGGCCGCTGGCGGGTCCGCACCGCCCGGCCCACGACCTTCGCCATCCGGGCCTCCCCCTTGAGCCGGGCCACCCCGGCGGGCTCCTCGGCGCGGGGCTGGAGGCCGTGCACGAGCCCCGAGATGGTCGAGAGCGTGACCCCGCTCTCGCCCAGCGAGGGCAGCACGTGCTCGATGTAGCGGAGGAAGAGCGGGTTCGGCCCGATGACGAGCACGCCCTGGCGCTCGAGGGGGAACCGGTGGGTGTAGAGGAGGTAGGCGGCCCGGTGCAGGGCCACCGCCGTCTTGCCGGTGCCGGGGCCGCCCTGGACGACGAGCACGCCGGGCAGGGGGGAGCGGATGATCTCGTCCTGCTCGCGCTGGATGGTGGCGACGATGTCGCGCATGTGGCCGGTGCGGGCCCCCTCGACGGCGGCGAGGAGGGCGCCGGGGCCCCCCACCTCGAGGTCGTCGGTGAGCGCCGGGCCGCTGCCGTTGGCCTGTCCGGGACGGGCGCCGTTGGCGGTGGCGACGCCGAAGCGCTCGTCCTCGACGCCGACGATGCGGCGGCCGTCGGCGGCCAGGTGGCGGCGCAGGACGAGCCCCATCGGCTCCCGGCCGGTGGCCCGGTAGAACGGCTCCGCCACCGGCGCCCGCCAGTCCACGACGAGGGGCTCGAGGTCCTCGCCGGAGATCCCCAGGCGGCCGATGTGGAAGTCCTCGACGGCGCCGTCCTCGCCGACGCGGTCGATGCGCCCGAAGCACAGGGCCTGGTCGCCGATGTCGAGCTGGTCGATGCGGGCCAGGCTGGTGCGGACGATGACGTCGCGCTCCTCGCGGAATTGGTGGGTGCCGCCCCGACCCTGGTCCAGGACGGACCGCAGCCGCTGCTCGGCATCGGAGCGCAGCTGGTCGAGCCGCTCGTAGGCCCGGTCGACGTGCGCCTGCTCCGCTGCGAGCTCCGACTGATCGCCCACGGCCGCTCCTTCTCCGCCACCAGCCGCTGGCGGCGAACCATCGATCCTATCCCGGGGCCACACGGTGCGGCCGGGGCCCGGAGGGCCCGTTGGCAGCCTCGGGCACCGGGGCCGGCGGTAGCGTCACGAGGTGTCCAGGGCCGATTCGCCGTTCCTGCGCGCCTGCCGGGGCCAGCCCACCGAGCGGGTCCCGGTGTGGTTCATGCGCCAGGCGGGACGGTCCCTCCCCGAGTACCGCGCCGCCCGCGGCGAGGGCAGCATCCTCGACGCCGTCCGGCGCCCCGAGCTCGCCGCCGAGCTGACCATGCAGCCGGTCCGCCGCTACGGGGTGGACGCCGCCATCCTCTTCTCCGACATCGTGGTCCCCGTGGCCGCCGTGGGGTTCGGGGTCGACGTGGTCCCGGGCCGGGGGCCGGTGGTCGAGGCGCCCCTGCGCAGCCGCGCCGACCTGGCCCGGCTCCGGCCCCTCGAGCCCGAGGAGGACGTCCCCTACGTCATCGACACGGTGCGGGCCCTCGTGGCCGACCTCGGCGACGTCCCGCTCATCGGCTTCGCCGGCGCCCCCTTCACGGTGGCGAGCTACCTCGTCGAAGGGGGCCCGTCGCGCCAGTACACCCGCACCAAGGTCCTCATGCGCGCCGAGCCGGCGCTGTGGGAGGCCCTCCTCGACGCCCTGGCCGACATGGCCCTCGCCTTCCTGCGCGCCCAGGTGGGGGCCGGGGCCGCCGCCGTCCAGCTCTTCGACAGCTGGGCCGGTGCCCTCTCCCCCGACGACTACGCCCGCACCGTCCTGCCGGCCAGCAGGAAGGTCCTCGAGGGTGTCGCCGACCTCGGGGTGCCCCGCATCCACTTCGGCGTGGGCACCGGGGAGCTGCTCGGGCTCATGGCCGGGGCCGGGGCCGAGGTGGTCGGGGTCGACTGGCGGGTCCCCCTCGACGAGGCCCGCAGGCGCCTCGGGCCGGGGGTGGCGGTCCAGGGCAACCTCGACCCCGCCCTCTGCCTCGCCCCCTGGGAGGTGCTCTCCGCCGAGGCGCAGCGGGTCCTCGAGCGCGGCGGCGGGACCGGCCACGTCTTCAACCTCGGCCACGGGGTGCTCCCCGAGACCGACCCCGACGCCCTGTCCCGGCTGGTGGAGCTCGTCCACGCCACTCCGCCGGCGGGCGCACCACGCCCGTGACGGGCAGCCGGGGCCGCACCGGGGTCCTCCTCATG
>JAGWNV010000055.1 GCA_028872975.1 Acidobacteriota bacterium | reverse complement strand
GGTGTAGGGATCCCACTCGGCCAGCTTCGTGCCGCGTTTGATCTTGTCACCATCGTTGACGAGCAACTTCGCACCATACGGCATGCGGTGGGTGGCCTTTTCCCGGCCCTGCTTGTCAAGCAGGACGATTTCCGTGTTGCGGCCCATGATGATATGGACGCCCTCGGAGTTGGTGACCACGTTCTTGTTGCGGACTTCTACGGTGGCCTCGAAAGCCGCTTCCGCAGAGGACTGCGCCGCGCCGCGCTGCGCTGCGCCGCCGATGTGGAACGTACGCATGGTGAGCTGGGTGCCCGGCTCGCCGATGGACTGCGCAGCGATGACCCCGACCGCCTCGCCGAGCTCGATGAGCCGGCCGGTGGCCAGGGACTTGCCGTAGCAGGCGGCGCAGACCCCGTGCTCGGCCTCGCAGGTGAGCACCGACCGCACCCGGACCCGGTCGAGCGAGGGGTCGTCGCGCAGCTGGGCCACGAGGTCGTCGTCGAGCATGGTCTGGGCGGCGAGCACCGTCCCGTCCGACAGCGACACGTCCTCGGCCAGGAGCCGGCCGTAGGCCCGGGTCTCCAGGTACGACCGCCGCCCCGCCTCGTCGGGGGTGACCTCCTCGAGCCAGACGGCCCGGCTGGTGCCGCAGTCGTCCTCCCGGACGATGAGCTCCTGGGCCACGTCGACGAGCCGGCGGGTGAGGTAGCCGGAGTCGGCGGTCCGCAGGGCGGTGTCGGCCAGGCCCTTGCGGGCCCCGTGGGTGGAGATGAAGTACTCGAGGACCGACAGGCCCTCCCGGAAGGAGGACTTGATGGGCCGGGGGATCATCTCGCCCCGGGGGTTCGACACGAGCCCCTTCATGCCGGCGATCTGGCGGATCTGCTGGGCGTTCCCCCGGGCACCGGAGTCCACCATCATGTCGAGGGGGTTGAAGGCCATGGTCGAAAGCGACTTCTCCATGGCCCTCCCCACCTCCGAGGTGGCCGACGTCCAGATCTCGATCTCCTTCTGGCGCCGCTCGTCGTCGGTGATGATCCCACGCTTGAACTGGGTCTCGGCCTTCTCGGCCTCGCGCTCGTAGCGGTCGAGGATGGCCTGCTTCTCGGCCGGGGTCCGGACGTCGTCGATGGAGATGGTGAGCCCGGACTGCGCCGCGAAGCGGAAGCCGAGGGCCTTGATCCGGTCGAGGCTGGCCGCCACCACGTGCTTGGGCTCGGTGGCGGCGATCTCCTCCACGATGGACCCGATGGGCGTGTTGCGCTTGCCCACGACGTCGTTCACGTAGGGGAAGCCCTTGGGGAGGGCCCCGTTGAAGAAGACCCGTCCCGGCGTGGTCTCGGCCGAGAGCACGTCCCGGTCACCCTCGGCGGGCTCCCCGTCGGCGCTCGCCGCCGCTTCGTCCCCGACGGCCCCCGACGAGCCGTTCCCGCCGTGGCCGTTGGCCGACGCCGCGCCGCCGGCCCCGGTGAGGGCGGCGTGCAGCGAGCTGCCCGCCTGGGGCCGCAGGACGATCTTGGCGTGGAGGTCGACCTCGCCCTCGTCGAAGGCCCGCTCCACCTCGTAGGCGTGGCGGAACACCCGGCCCTCGCCCTTGGCGCCGTCCACCATGAGGGTCAGGTAGTAGGCGCCGAAGACCATGTCCTGGGTCGGCACGGTGATGGGACGGCCGGTGGCCGGCGACAGGATGTTGTTGGCCGACAGCATGAGCACCCGGGCCTCGGCCTGGGCCTCGGAGGACAGGGGCAGGTGGACGGCCATCTGGTCGCCGTCGAAGTCGGCGTTGAAGGCGGTGCAGACGAGGGGGTGGACCTGGATGGCCTTCCCTTCGACCAGCACCGGCTCGAAGGCCTGGATCCCGAGGCGGTGGAGGGTGGGGGCCCGGTTGAGCAGCACCGGGTGCTCCTTGATGACCCCCTCGAGGACGTCCCAGACCTGGGGCCGGCGACGCTCGACCATCCGCTTGGCCGACTTGATGTTCTGGGCGAGCTCGAGGTCGACGAGGCGCTTCATGACGAAGGGCTTGAAGAGCTCGAGGGCCATGAGCTTGGGCAGGCCGCACTGGTGGAGCTGGAGGGTGGGCCCGATGACGATGACCGAACGGCCCGAGTAGTCGACGCGCTTTCCGAGCAGGTTCTGGCGGAACCGGCCCTGCTTGCCCTTCAGCATGTCCGAGAGGCTCTTGAGGGGCCGGTTGCCCGGCCCGGTGACGGGCCGGCCGCGCCGGCCGTTGTCGAACAGGGCGTCGACGGCCTCCTGGAGCATCCGCTTCTCGTTGTTGATGATGATCTCGGGCGCCCCGAGGTCGAGGAGTCGCTTCAGCCGGTTGTTCCGGTTGATCACCCGCCGGTAGAGGTCGTTCAGGTCCGAGGTGGCGAACCGGCCGCCGTCGAGCTGGACCATGGGCCGGAGGTCGGGGGGGATGACGGGGACGACCTCGAGGATCATGGCCCGGGGGTCGTTGACCCGCCGGCCGTGGTCGTCGCGGCGGTTGAAGGCGGTGACGATCTTGAGGCGCTTGATGGCCTTCTGGCGCCGCTGGGCCGAGAGGGGACGCCGGCCGTCGGCGGCGTCGATGGCCTCGCGGAGCTTGATCTCCTCCTGGTCGAGGTCGATCCGGTCGATGAGCCGGGAGATGGCCTCGGCGCCCATCCCGCCCTCGAAGTAGTCGTCGTAGCGGATCTTGAGCTCCCGCCACAGCAGCTCGTCCTCGATGATCTTGCGGGGGAAGAGGTCGCGGAACTCGTCGAAGGCGCGACGGGCCAGGTCGATGTCGGCGTCGGCCCGCTCGCGGACCGAGCCGATCTCCTTGTCGGCCAGGCGCTGGCGGGCCTTCAGCTCGGTGTCCTTCGCCCCTTCCTTCTCGAGGTCGGCCAGCTCGGCCTCGAGGGCCTTGAACCGCCGGTCGATCTCGAGGTCACGCTGGCGCTCGATCTGGCCCAGCTCCTCGGTGAGCTCGGCCTCCAAGGTGGGCAGGTCCTCGTGGCGCCGCTCGTCGTCGACCCAGGTGACGAGGTTGGCGGCGAAGTAGATGACCTTCTCCAGCTGCTTGGCCTTGAGTTCCTCTCGGGCCTCGGTGCCCATGAGGAGGTAGGCCAGCCAGCTCCGGGTGCCCCGGAGGTACCAGATGTGGACGACGGGGGCGGCCAGCTCGATGTGGCCCATCCGCTCCCGCCTGACCTTGGACCGGGTGACCTCCACCCCGCACCGCTCGCAGATGATGCCCCGGAACCGGACGCGCTTGTACTTGCCGCAGTAGCACTCCCAGTCCTTGGTGGGCCCGAAGATCTTCTCGCAGAAGAGCCCGTCCTTCTCGGGGCGCAGCGTGCGGTAGTTGATCGTCTCGGGCTTCTTCACCTCGCCGTTGGACCACGAGCGGATGGACTCCGCCGTGGCCAGGCCGATCCGCAGCTGGTCGAAATCGTTGACGTCCAGCACGATCAGAAACTCCTCTCCGCAGCGCGGCGCTCGTCTTCCTCGTCCGACCCGCGTTCGGGCCGGCTGATGTCGATCCCGAGCTCCTCGGCCGTCCGGAAGACGTCCTCGTCGAGCTCGCGCATCTCGATCTCCTCACCCGTGGTCGACAGCACCTCGACGTTCAGGCACAGCGACTGCATCTCCTTGATGAGCACCTTGAAGCTCTCGGGGATGCCGGGCTCGGGGATGTTCTCTCCCTTGACGATGGCCTCGTAGACCTTGACCCGGCCGAGGACGTCGTCGGACTTGATGGTGAGCAGCTCCTGCAGCGCGTAGGCCGACCCGTAGGCCTCGAGGGCCCAGACCTCCATCTCACCGAACCGCTGGCCGCCGAACTGGGCCTTCCCACCGAGCGGCTGTTGGGTGATCATCGAGTACGGGCCGGTGGACCGGGCGTGGATCTTGTCGTCCACGAGGTGGGCGAGCTTCAGGATGTAGACGTAGCCCACCGAGATGGGGTTGTCGTAGACCTCGCCGGTACGGCCGTTGTAGAGGGTGGCCTTCCCGTCGGGCCCGATGAGCCTGGCCCCGTCGGCGGAGTCGGAGTGGAGCCGCTCGAAGACCTGCCGGATGGTGGGGTGCCTGCCGGCGTCCTCCTCCTCGTCCCAGTGAGCCCCGTCGAAGGAGGGCGTGGACACCCACACGGCGGGGTCGGTGCGTGGCCGGGTCTTGTGGGCCGCCCCGTTGGACGTCTCCGGCGCCGAGCCGTTGCGGGAGACCTCCTCGGCACCGTCCCAGCCCCAGCGGGCGGCGTAGCCGAGATGGGACTCGAGGACCTGCCCGACGTTCATCCGGCTGGGCACCCCGAGGGGGTTCAAGATGATGTCGACCGGCGTCCCGTCGGCGAGGAAGGGCATGTCCTCGATGGGGAGGATCTTCGAGATGACCCCCTTGTTGCCGTGCCGGCCGGCCAGCTTGTCGCCCTCGGAGATCTTGCGCTTCTGGGCCACGTAGACCCGCACCAGCTGGTTGACGCCGGGGGGCAGCTCGTGGGAGTCCTCCCGGGAGAAGACCCGGACGTCGATGACCTTGCCGGACTCCCCGTGGGGGACCTTCAAGGAGGTGTCACGGACCTCCCGGGCCTTCTCGCCGAAGATGGCCCGCAGGAGGCGCTCCTCGGGGGTCTGCTCGGTCTCCCCCTTGGGGGTCACCTTCCCGACGAGGACGTCCCCGGCGTCGACCTCGGCGCCGATCCGGACGATGCCCCGCTCGTCGAGGTCGGCCAGGATCTCCTCGGAGAGGTTCGGGATGTCCCGGGTGATCTCCTCGGCGCCGAGCTTGGTGTCCCGGGCGTCGACCTCGTGCTCCTCGATGTGGATCGAGGTGAGCACGTCGTCGCGGACGAGCCGCTCGGAGAGGATGATGGCGTCCTCGAAGTTGTAGCCCTCCCATGGCATGAAGGCCACGAGGAGGTTCTTGCCGAGAGCCAGCTCGCCGTTGTGGGTGGCGGCCCCGTCGGCGAGGATGTCGCCGGCCACGACCTTCTGGCCCTCGTCCACCGACACCTTCTGGTTGATGGAGGTGTTCTGGTTGGACCGGCGGAACTTGGCCACCTGGTACCGCTTGCGGCCCAGCTCGTGGCCGAGGCGGTCCTTCGCCCCCGACCGGTACTCCACGATGATGTGCTCGCCGGAGACCTCGGCCACGGTCCCCTCGCCCTCGGCCACCAGCACGTCGCCGGCGTCCTGGGCGGCCCGAGCCTCGACGCCGGTGCCGATGTAGGGGGCCTCGGGGACCACGAGGGGCACGGCCTGCTTCTGCATGTTGGCCCCCATGAGGGCCCGGTTGGCGTCGTCGTGCTCCACGAAGGGGATGAGGGCGGTCGACACCGACACGATCTGCATCGGCGAGACGTCCATGAGGTCGACCTCGGCGGGCGGCACGTAGTCGATCTCGCTCGTGGTGCCGTAAGAGGTGGAGGTGGCCCCCACCCGCACGCCTGCGCCCTGGGGCCCCCGGCGGACGAGGACGCGGTCGTGGAGGAACCGGCCCTGGTCGTCGAGCTTGGCGTTGGCCTGGGCGATGACGTGCTCCTCCTCCTCGTCGGCGGCGAGGTAGACGATCTCGTCGGTGACCCGGCCGTCGGCCACCTTCCGGTAGGGGGTCTCGATGAAGCCGTACTCGTTGACCCGCCCGTAGGTGGCGAGGGCCCCGATGAGGCCGATGTTCGGGCCCTCAGGGGTCTCGATGGGGCACATCCGGCCGTAGTGGGAGCTGTGGACGTCCCGAACCTCGAACCCGGCCCGCTCCCGGCTCAGGCCGCCCGGGCCCAGGGCGGACAGCCGGCGCTTGTGGGCCAGCCCCGAGAGGGGGTTGTTCTGGTCCATGAACTGGCTGAGCTGGCTGGTGCCGAAGAACTCCTTGATGGCGGCCACGACCGGCCGGATGTTGATGAGGGTCTGGGGGGTGATGGCCTCCACGTCCTGGGTGGTCATCCGCTCCCGGACGACCCGCTCCATGCGCGACAGGCCCACCCGGACCTGGTTCTGGATGAGCTCGCCCACCGACCGGATCCGGCGGTTGGCGAAGTGGTCCTGGTCGTCGATCCGGTAGCCGGACTCGCCGTCGGCGAGGTGGAGCATGTAGGTGGCCGTGGCCAGGATCTCCGACGGGGAGAGCACGCCCTGGTCGGGGGCGGGCCGCTCGAGGTCGATGTCGAGCACCTGGGAGACCCGCTCGATCTCGGGGCCGAGCTTGCGGTTGAGCTTGTAGCGCCCCACCCGGGTGAGGTCGTAGCGCTTGGGGTTGAAGAAGGCGTTCTCGAAGTAGCCCCGGGCCGCCTCGGCCGAGAGGGGCTCGCCGGGGCGGGCCCGCTTGTAGATCTCGAGGAGGGCCTCCTCCCGGCTGGGGGCGATGTCCCGCTCCTTCTCCCACTGGCCCTCGAGGAAGTCGAAGTGGCGGACGAAGCGCGACAGGAAGGCCTCGTCCTCGTAGCCGAGGGCCCGGAGGAGGACGAAGAGCGACAGGCGGCGCTTGCGGGCCACCCGGGCGCCGGCGGTGACGTCCTTGGAGGGCTTGGCCTCGACGTCGAACTCGATCCACTCACCCCGGTAGGGGTGGATGGTGCCGGTGACGATGGTCTTGGCGTCCCGGCCGGGCTGGAAGATGACCCCCGGGGACCGAACCAGCTGGGAGACCACCACCCGCTCGGTGCCGTTGATGATGAAGGTGCCCTTGTCCGTCATCATCGGGAAGTCCCCCATGAAGACGGTCTGCTCCTTGATCTCTCCGGTCTGGGCGTTCATGAACCGCGCCCGCACGAACACCGGCGCGGCGAAGGTCATGTCCTTCTCCTTGCACTCCTGCTCGGAGAACTTGGGCGGCGGCCGCAGGTCGGCGTCTTTCGGGTCGAACTCGAGCTCGAGGCTCAGCTGACCGGTGAAGTCCTCGATGGGGCTGATGTCGGCGAAGGCCTCGGCCAGGCCCCGGTCGAGGAACCACTTGAACGAGTCGCGCTGGATGGCGATGAGGTCCGGAAGGGGCAGGACCCCATCCAGGTTGGCGAAGGAGAAACGCTCCGGGCTCTTGGACCGTGAAGGCAACGGTCAACTCCTCCCAAGTACGTGGTGCTGGCGGTGGTGTTCGGGGCGACTGCTCGTGGGTACTGCGGTTGGTCGGTACGGGTCGGGTCGGGCGGGATGCCGTGCCCGGGGCGCTGCCCGGCTAGCAGGCCGGATGGCCGGCGGCGGGGGCCCCGGCGCGTCGAGGAGACGGCCCTGGGCGGCCGGCGAGGGGGGCGGAAGGCGCGTGGGCGCGCGTCATTCAGCCTGCGAAACCAGTGAGGCGGCGCGAAGGGTGGAGCACGGCAACCGCACAGCATACGCGGCCGCGTTGGAGAAGGCAACCCCTTCTTCCGGCGCCACCGAAAGGGTACGGACGCGCCGGGGTGCCGTCAAGGGTTTGCCGGCCAAAGCCGGCGCCCCGCCAGCCGGCCCCTACTGGACCTCGACGGTGGCGCCGGCCTCCTCCAGCTGGGCCTTCGCCTTGTCGGCGTCCTCCTTGGACACCCGCTCGAGGACCGGCTTGGGCGCGCTGTCGACGAGGTCCTTGGCCTCCTTCAGCCCCAGGCTGGTGAGGGCCCGGACCTCTTTGAGGACCTGGATCTTCTTGTCGCCGGCGCGGGTGAGGACGACCGTGAACTCGGTCTTCTCCTCCTCGCCGCCGGCGGCCTCCCCGCCTCCGGCGGGGGCGGCGGCGGCCACGGCCACGGGGGCGGCGGCGGTGACGCCGAAGCGCTCCTCGAAGTCCTTGAGGAGCTCGGAGAGCTCGAGGACGGTCAGGCCGGCGATCCCGTCGAGGATCTCGTCCTTGGTGAGTGGCATGTCGCTGTGCTCCTTTGGGTGTCGAGAAACGGTTGGTTCGTAGGTCCTCAGGCCTCGGGGGCCTCGGGGTCGGGTGCGTCGGCGGGTGCGTCGGCGGGCGCCTCGGCGGCAGCCTCGGCCTGGGGCGCCTCCTCGGCCGGGGCCTCGGCCTCGGCGGGCGCCGGCGTCTCGGCGGCGGGGGCCGGCTCCTCGGGCACCGCCTCTGTCTCGGCGGGGGCGCCGCCCTGCTGGTCGATGAGGGCGGAGAGCCCGTAGGCGAGGTTCCGGGGCAGGGCCTGGAAGAGCCCGGCCAGCTGCTGGAGGGGGGCGGCGATGGCGCCGGCCACCCGGGCCAGGAGGACCTCCCTGGAGGGCAGGTCGGCGAGGGCGGTGAGGTCGGCGGCGGAGAGGACCCCCTCGCCGTGCTGGCCCCCCTTCACCACGAGCGAGGGGTTGGCCCTGGCGAAGTCCCTGAGGGCCTTGGCCACGGCGGTGATCTCCCCGCTCACGAAGGCGATGGCGGTGGGGCCCTGGAGGAGGGTGGAGAGCGGCTCGTGGCGGCTCCCCGCCACGGCCAGGCGGACCAGGGTGTTCTTGTAGACCTTGTAGTCGCCGCCGGCGGCGGTGAGGGCGGTGCGGAGCTGGGCCATCTCCGCCACGGTCAGCCCGCGGTACTCGGTCAGGATGGCGGCCTCGGCGTCGGCGAGGCGGCTTCGCACCTCGTCGACGACGGCCACCTTCTCGGGCCTCGGGTCCTCCATGGTGCTCCTCTGCTCGCTGCACGCCGGGGCGTGGCCTCGGGCCGTCTACCGCAGCCACCGAGCAGGGCCGGGAACCGGCCGAGCGGAGGATGGGTCGTCGCCTCGTCAGGCGGGCCGGGGCCCCTTCGGCACCCGGGGGTGCGACCGGAGGTCTGCGGCGACGGCTCTCTGTCGTTGTCGATCTGCTCCGCCCCCGGGCCGGGCTGGCGCACGGCACCGGAAGCGACCGGGAGACTCTAATCGATGGCCGCCGGGGGGTCCCGACGGCGGCGGGCCGCCCTAGGCGGAGGCGGCCAGCTCCTCCTCGAGGTCCCGGGCGTGGGTCGGGTCGATGTGGACGCCGGGGCCCATGGTCGAGCTCAGGGTGACCGCCCGGAGGTACTTCCCCTTGGCCGCCGCCGGCTTGGCCCGGACGAGCTCCTCGATCACGGCGTGGACGTTGGCGAGCAGCTGGGCCCGGTCGAAGGAGACCTTCCCCACCCCCACGTGGACGTTGCCGACCTTGTCGGTCCGGTACTCGACCCGGCCGCCTTTGAACTCGGTCACGGCCTTGCCCACGTCGGTGGTGACGGTGCCGGTCTTGGGGTTCGGCATGAGGCCCCGGGGGCCCAGGATGCGGCCCAGCTTCCCGACCTGGCCCATGAGGTCGGGGGTGGCGATGGCGACGTCGAAGTCGAGGAACCCGCTCTCCACCCGGGCGACGAGGTCGTCGGCGCCCACCTCGTCGGCGCCGGCAGCCCGGGCCTCGGCGGCGGCCTCACCGGCGGCGAAGGCCACCACCCGGGCGGTCTTGCCGGTGCCGGAGGGAAGGGTCAGGGTGCCCCGGACGATCTGGTCGGCCTTGCGGGGATCCACCCCGAGGCGGACGGCGAGCTCGACGGTCTCGTCGAACTTGGCGCGGGCCATCTCCTTCACGAGCTCGACGGCCTCGGCGGGGGCGTAGAGGTGCTCCCGGTCGAACCGCTCGAGCGCCGCCCGGTAGCCCTTTCCCTTGTGCATGTGGTCCTCTCCCTCCTGGAGCCCGGTCAGCCCTCGACGAGGACGCCCATGGACCGGGCCGTCCCCGCCACCTGCTTCTTGGCGGCCTCGAGGTCCTCGGTGTTGAGGTCGGGCATCTTGGTGCGGGCGATCTCGGCCAGCTGGCCGTCGGTGATGGTCCCGGCCCGCTCCCGGCCCGCCGCGGCGGCCCCCTTGTCCAGGCCGGCGGCCTGGCGGATGAGCACCGGAGTGGGCGGCGTCTTCAGGATGAAGCTGAAGGACCGGTCCTCGAAGATGGTGATCTCTACGGGGACGACGGTGCCCCGCTGGTTCTCGGTGGCGGCGTTGTACTGCTTGCAGAACTCCATGGTCTGGACGCCGTGGGGCCCGAGGGCGGTGCCGACGGGGGGCGCGGGCGTGGCGCCGCCGGCGGGCAGCTGGATCTTCACGACTGCAAGGACCTTCTTCTTGGCCATCGGGGTGGTGCTCCTCTGAGGGACTAGAGCTTGGCGACCTGGCTGAATTCGAGCTCTACCGGGGTCTCCCGGCCGAAGATGTTGACCAGGACCTTGAGCTTGAGCTGGTCTTCGTTGATCTCGTCGATCTGGCCCGAGAAGTCGGCGAAGGGCCCCTCGCGGACCCGGACCGTCTCGCCGACCTCGTACTCGAGCCGGGGCCGGGTCTTCTTGGTGGGCTCGGGCCCGCCCTCCTGCTTCACCTGCAGGATGCTCTCCACCTCCCGGCGCGACAGGGGGGTGGGCTTGGTCCCCGGTCCGACGAAGCCGGTGACGCCGGGGGTGTTGCGGATGACCGACCAGGAGTCGTCGTCGAGGTCGCAGCGGCACAGGAGGTAGCCGGGGAAGACCTTCTTCTGGACGACCACCTTCTTGCCGTTCTTGAACTCGACCACGTCCTCCATGGGGATGACCACCTCGTAGATGCGGTCCTCCATGTTCATGGAGACGATCCGGCTCTCGAGGTTGGACTTCACCTTGTTCTCGTAGCCGGCGTAGGTGTGGACCACGTACCACCGGCCGGGCCGGTCGTAGGGGCTCTCGACGGGGACGTACTCCTCGTCGTCCTCCTCGTCCTCGAGCCCGACCGCGTCCTCCTCGGCGGGGCCGGGGCCGGCGTCGGCCTCCTCGGCGGGGCCGGGAAGGGTGTCGACGGCGACGGCGGCCTCGGCCGAGGTCTCTTCGGCCGCGGGGGCGCCGTCCTCGGCGCTGTCGCCGGGGCCGTCGGGACTGGAGGTGTCGAGGAAGTCGGTCATGGGGTCAGCAGGTCGAGGACGCCGTGGGAGAAGCCGTAGTTGAGCAGGAAGATGAGCCCGACCAGCAGCACCAGGACGAGGAGGACGACCGTGGCCGAGTTGGCCACCTCCTGGCGCGTGGGCCATGCCACTTGCCGCAGCTCAGATCGTACCTCCCGGCCGAACTCCACCACCCGTCCGGGGATCGAGAGCTCCGGGCCCTGCCGGGGCGGGGGGGCGATGGTGGGACGCAGGGCGACCTCGCCGTCGGCCTCCACCTGGGGCCGGCGCTCTGCGCTGCGCTTCATCTGACGGTTCACGGCTCGGGGCGCCTTTCGACGACGGCGGCAGCAGGGCAGGAGGGACTCGAACCCCCAACCGCCGGTTTTGGAGACCGGTGCTCTTCCAATTGAGCTACTGCCCTTCGGCGGCCAGGACACCGGTCACCGGCCTGCTGGCCACTGTGGGCCGGCCGTTCAGGCTACCACCGGCCCCTCGCTCCTCCCCCCCCGCCGCCACCGGTCGGGGCGGGGGGACGGGACCTGGGCCAGGGCCTACCGGGTCTCCTTGTGGAGGGTGTGGCGCCGGTCCCACTGGCAGAACTTCTGCATCTCGATCCGCTCGCGGTCGTTCTGCTTGTTCTTCGTCGTGATGTAGTTCCGCCGCTTGCAGACCTCACAGGCCAGGGTCACCTGGACCCGCTT